>CAZPEJ010000991.1:0-1503 GCA_964585465.1 uncultured Ardenticatenaceae bacterium | reverse complement strand
GGGTTCAAACCCCAGGCTAGTCAAAAAAACGTGCTAAAGCACGTTCAAAAAACCACGTTCCAACCTGTTTTAACAGGTTTGGGTTGGTTAGCCGTCGGTTTCAACCGATGGCGATTCCCAAATTGAGATTTGTATTAAAGGGGTTCAAACGATTAAAATCATCCCGCAAGGCAGAACCAAAAACAGCCAATTCTGTAATTTGCCATTGCTGGCAAAAGCAGTGAATAGATTGGGTGATTGTTTCATCAGGTCGTTTCGTTTCTATCATTTCATACGTTATACGCCCACAGACCAGGGATTCCACCGGTGTGCAGGAAGATAAGGGTGTCTGCGGCAGCCAATCGGCCGTTTTTCCCCTCCTGCACCATACCAACAAACGCTTTACCCGAATACACCGGGTCTAACAAAATGCCCTCACAGCGGGCCAGTTGGTGAATAACGGCCGTTGTTTCATCCGTCAACACCCCGTACCCCGGCCCCACATAGGTGTGTTCAATCATTGGCACATCGGCTGGCTGAAAGGTGTGTGGTTGACCCAATACGGCGCACAAGTCGCTGGCTAATCGGGCAATGCTGGCCGGAAAGGTTTTCCACAGTTTGCCCACATCAATGCCCAACAGTTTAATGGGAGCGTTGAGCAGATGAAAACCCGCCATCAGGCCAGCCAAAGTGCCACCCGTGCCAACGGCCGTTATCACCGTCACCTGCTCCAAACCCAACCGCATCACCTGTTCCTGTAATTCAGCCGCCGCCACCACATACCCCAGGCAACCTGTCACCGTGTGACCACCTACCGGCATAAAATAAACACGCGGGCCAACCAAAACGGCCGAAACTAGCCGCACCAATCGGTTGGTTTGCTCCAATGTCATGCCCCCGCTACTGCCACCGCCAAAAGGGATGAAGTGCATTTTGGCCCCTAGCAGGTGATTGAGCAGTAGATTGCCAGTGAGAGGTGAAGGGCGCGGAGCGAAGAAGAAGAGGTGGGCTTGTAACCCCAGGGCAGCACAGGCGGCGGCCGTCATGCGGGCGTGGTTCGATTGTAACCCGCCATAGGTAATAACCTTCTTTTTGCCCTGCGCCAGCACCTCGGCCATGAGAAACTCCAGTTTTCGCCCTTTGTTGCCGCCCATGGCCGGGCCAATACCGTCGTCCCGTTTCATCCACACCGGGCGACCCAGTTGTTGGCTGAAGTTGGGGAGAAATTCTAACGGGGTGGGGAAACGGCCGTAATTCAGCCGAGGGAATTGTGCCAGCTTTTGTTGCAGGTCAGATAAAGTGTCCATCACGAGATCAGACGGGTCGCCAACCGTTTTGCCAGGGCGATGATGGTTAACACGGTCGGCCGGGCTAGTGCCTGGGGGAAGACGCTGGCATCACACACATACAAATTTTTCACTTCCGTTTGCAGGTTGTTGTCCAACAGTTCACCAATTCGCACCGTGCCAGAGGGCTGGGACGAGCCCGCCCGTCGCATCTCGGGCTACCTGGCCACCGAGCGCG
>CAZPEJ010000990.1:0-1505 GCA_964585465.1 uncultured Ardenticatenaceae bacterium | reverse complement strand
GCTTAACCAGAAAGGCCCCGATGTAGGCGGCCAGCGGGACAGGTTCTCGACCCGACCACTGGTGTGGGTCGGGCGATGGCAAAGATTCCCAGTCGAGTAGCCGCAACCAGGGTACTGACCGCCTGGTGATGGGGCACAGATTGCTCCGCCTTGAGGTGAACCTGCCGTTCTGTCGCCAAATCTTTGTACTTCTCTGGCAATGTCTGGTATACGGGATCAACCACCGTCGCCGCCCAGCCGCTTTCCTGTAACAAATACGCCAGCAACCCTTTGCCGCCGCCTACATCTGCCACCCGCCCCGGTTTCAGGTGAGTTTGTATCCACTGGTGGAGCAGTTGGAAGCGGAATTTTTTCATTTTGGGTAGTTCGCGCCGCTGTTCTGGCCCCGATGCCTGCAAGAAAGCCAGATCTTTTGAGTTAGCCAACATGACTTCGGTGATGGCCGTGTCGGTATGATCGGGGGCTTGGTTCGCGGCCGCGACCTGGCGAATACGCCCATACAGTTCATCCCCGGCCCGCTTATCCTTCCGTTTACCCATCACAAGCCTCATTGGCAAAAAAACCAGGTTAAACCCTTGAGTTAAGGTCTGAACTTCTGTATCCTCATACCTGTGGCTACTTCACCAACGTAGAGTGAGCCATCCGCTGAGATGTCCAGCGTATGCGGCCAGATGAATTGTCCCGGCGCATCCCCATAAGCACCAAAAGCCGCCAATAAGTTGCCGGCATCATCGAACTTGAGGATACGGGCACGATCCGGCCAAAATTCACGCTGATCGCCGCCATCAACAACATACACCGCCCCGTCCGGCCCCATACGCACGGCCCAGGGTCGGCCTATCTCCCCCTTTTCCCAGGTCGTCACCCATTCGCCCTCAGCCGTGAAAATTTGCAGACGCGCATTACCGCGATCCGCTACATAGACTTGCCCCCGAGCATCCAGAGCCAAGCCATGTGGCACAGAAAATTGACCTGGCCCATCTCCGGCTGTGCCCCATTGATGCAGGAACTCACCATCGGCTGAAAAATGCAGTACGCGAGCATTCCCATAACCATCACTCACATAAAAAGAGCCATCCGTGGCGATGGCGACATCGGTGGGCATATTGAAATGGGTTTCATCATTTCCCGCAACACCGGGTTCGCCCAAGGTCAGAAGTAGATTGCCTTCCCCGTCAAATTTCAGCACCTGATGTAAGCCCACATCGGTCAGCCAGAGATTATCGTCCTGATCAACCGTGAGGCTATGAGGAATCACAAAGGTAGCGGCACCCCATTGCCTGATGAGGGAGCCGGTCTCGCCGTCTAAAACGGCTATGGTTGGTGAGGGGATTTTGTCCAGGCCAAAATTTTCCCCCTGCCACACCCGTTCTGCCCGATGAAACACAAAGACCTGCCCCTGAGAATCTACCCCGACGCCGGAGACCTGCCCCCAGGTCAACCCTTCAGGCAATTGCGGCCAGTCCGCCACTTGCGCGTAGGGTTCGCCTTTGGCAGACGGAGTT
>CAZPEJ010000989.1:0-1506 GCA_964585465.1 uncultured Ardenticatenaceae bacterium | reverse complement strand
GCTAAAACACGTTCAAAAAGCCACGTTTCAACCTGTTTTAACAGGTTTGGGTTTGGTAGCCGTCGGTTTCAACCGATGGCGATTCCCAAATTGAGAATTGCTGCTATTATCGAAACAGCATTGACATAAAACTCAAACAACAATGGCCTTACTTCAAGTAGATGCCCAAACACAAAAACCAGGATTTCCTGCAAATCCTGGTTTCTACTTCACCTATATCGTGAACCTTAAAACTTAATCGGAAACTGGACGAATGCGTGAGGCGATGTGGCGCAGTTGTTGGTAACGGATGGGTTTGATGAGGACGATATTGGCCTGTTCGGCGGGTTTGCCCGCTATGGTGCCTGAGTCGGCGGTGGCAATAACCACATGGACATCTTGTAAGTGAGGGGTGGCGCGAATCTGCTCCAGGATGACCCGCCCTTCCACATGGGGCAGGTGCATGTCTAACAAAATAACGGCCGCTTCCAAGGTTGGCAACCGGTCAATGGCTTGCTGCCCATCGTGAATAATCTCTGTATCATAAGCGGATTCTTTGAAGGCAGCCGCATAAATTTTTGCCAGATCCGGGTCATCTTCCACAATTAAAGCCAATGGGTTTTTCATACAACTTCCTCCTGGCTAGAACCGTTGGCCGCAAAAACGGCCGAATCCGTCACATGTAACGGCAAGACCACTGTAAACGTACTACCCCTTCCAGGCTCACTTTGCAAAAAAATCTCCCCGTTCATGTGAGTCACTAACTGTTTAACAATAGATAACCCTAATCCCACTCCCCCATATTGGCGCGTATTAGAGCCATCTACCTGGCGGAATGGCTCAAAAATGTAGGATTGGGCCGGTAAAGGAATGCCCTGGCCTGTGTCCGATACCACCATTTGCCACGCTTGCTCCCCACGCCCAGCTAACAGCACAGACACCCGCCCTGTATCCGTAAATTTAATCCCGTTCCCGGCCAGGTTCACCAAAATTTGTTGTAATTTCTGAAAATCTCCCCAGATGAGGGGCGGCAAATCGTGGCAGTCGCTGGTAAACAGCAGCTTTTTATCTTGAGCCATGACATCCAACGCGGCGTGCATATTCTCTAGCAGTCGCCCTGGCGGAAAGGAGGTGATGGTAAATTGCAGTTTGCCCAGTTCAATTTGTGTCTGATCCAACATGCCATTGACATGGCTCAACAGCCGTTCGGTGTTTACGATGACCCGATTCACCATATCTTGTTGGGCATCGGTCAGGTTGCCAATAATTCCTTCCTGCAACATATCCGCATAACCCAAGATGGCACTTAAGGGGGTGCGAAGTTCGTGGCTCACTTTTGCCAGGAACTCGGTTTTCATGTGGTTCATGGCGATTGCTTCTTCAGCTTGTTTGCGGGCGGTGATGTCCTCGCTAATCACCAGAATGCCTTCGGGGATGGGGTAGATGCGTTCCAGGGTGTATTGGTGGCCTGTTTGGGCCTCTGTTTCTCGTGGTTGCCGGGTTTGTTGTACCTGGGTGTAGAGTGAA
>CAZPEJ010000988.1:0-1507 GCA_964585465.1 uncultured Ardenticatenaceae bacterium | reverse complement strand
TGCCAGTTCAGCAATCACATTTTTGGTAATGTGCCACGCCTCCTCATAAGACACCAGACGGTATTTCAACTGGGCCATCAAATTGTAAGCGCGGGCTTGATGAGTAAAATCCTGGTGAGCCAGAGCCAGAGCCAGGGCTTTTTCCGCGTCTGCCAATCCAATCGAAAGTTGCCCAACCACACGAAACACATCTCCCCGTGACAGATAAAGGTCAACGGCCGTTTGCCAGTTCGCCTCACTTGCCAAAGCTAACAAATGTTTTTCAGCTATCTGGTACAAATCCAGGGCTTCTTTATTGGCATAGATGTCACGAGCATCATGCGCCGCTTCCAGGGCATAAAACAGCCCCTTGTCGTGAATATCCGCCCGGTCATAATGATAGGCCAGCAAGGGATAGAGCGGTTTTAAGTTGTCCCGATACCGTTGCACCAGCCAATCCGCCACCGCCAGATGCAAAATCTGCCGACGGGCATAGGGCAGGCTTTCGTAAGCCACCTCATGGGTCATGGCGTGCTGAAAGAGATAAATCCACTCTGGATCGGCCGTTACCAGGCGGGTCATTTCCGCTTTGGATAGTTCCGACAAAACCCCTTGCATGGCGGCAGAGGGCATCGCCAACACAATTTTGCTCAATGGCTCCAGAGCAAACTGGCGACCAATGATAGAAGCAACCTGCAACAAGTCGCGGTTAGCGGGTGGCAGGTTATCCAGCCGGGCCAGCAACAAACCATGGATGGTGTCGGGCAGTTGAATTTGAGAGATGAGGTGTTCGTTCCGCACCCGGCCGTTTTCATCCAACACCCCGGTGCCAATTAACACCTTCAGGGCTTCTTCCAGGAAAAGCGGGCTAACCGGGCTATCGCGCCCTTCGCGGTCGCGCAAACCCAGGTGTTGCTCTACGGCGGGTGGCAAATCGGCCGTTCCCACCAATGAATATAACAGTTGTCGTGCCAGGTTGGGGGATAAATCGGCTAGTGAGATGCGAATGCAAAACGGCCGATTTAACATCTCCAAGGTAATAACTTCCTCCGGGCGCAAGGTGAGGGCTATAAAAATGGGGCAATCTTCCAGGTGGTTGGCTAAATCCTCCAACAAGGCCAGGCTGGCTTGATCCGCCCAATGCAAATCTTCAAACACCAATAACAAAGGTTGTTGGCTGGCAGCAGCCTGGAAACATCGGCGCACCAGGGTAAAAAAGCGGGATTGGCGAGCGGCGGCGGTTAAGTTGGCTAACGTAGCCGCCTGATCAACCGGCAACCCCAACCCATCGGCCCACAGCCCCACATCATCCCCACAATCTGGTAATAACGTGCGGGTGCGGTGCGCCACAATTTCTGCCTGAGTAGCTGCGTCCATGTCCAGATGCAGGTTAAAAAAGTCGCGCCAGATGTTTTGCCAGGGGCTAAAGGGGTTATCAGTGGTGTGTTGGTGGCAAACCCCCACCAGCCCCGCCCCGCCAGATGCCAGCCAAAAGTTGACCCCCGCAGCCAACAAACGGGTTTTCCCA
>CAZPEJ010000987.1:0-1520 GCA_964585465.1 uncultured Ardenticatenaceae bacterium | reverse complement strand
AAATTGCCCAAAGACCAGGGTGGAATCGCCGGGACAGATTTGCCGGGCCTCGCTGGTAGGTATGGGCGCGGGCAGGAGGCTGACCGTGACGGTATGGATGGAATCGCAGCCGTTGGCGCTGGCAAACGTTTGCGAATAACTGCCTGCTGTACTGACGAATTGCCCAAAGACCTGGGTGGAATCGCCGGGACAGATTTGCCGGGTTTCATCACTTTGGGAAGGGTACAAGGTGCTTACCTGGACGATTATCGTGGAGTCGCAACCTGCAACATTCGTGTAAACAAAGCTTTGAGTGCCCCCCGCAGGAATATCCATGCCCGCATACGTATAAAACGAACCTTCGCAAGCGCTGGCCTGTATGCTTTGCCCGTTGTTGCCGAGGCTGAGCAACATAGTATCCCGTTTGGTATTGAAACACAAGTCTTTGGTTTCTACCCAGTACAGTCCGGGCACTCCCACCTGAATCGAAGCGGTGGTAGCGCCGTTTTGCCACAGATAGGAATTGAATCCCGAGGTGGCATTCAGAGTGACGGTATTGCCGGAGCAAAACACCTGATCGGGCCCCAGGCTTACGGGTAGGCCGTTGGAGAGCTCCATTTTGAAGAAATCGACGTTGTTGGCCAGGTTGCACTCGGGGCGGTAAAAGACGGTGTCGCCGCCCGGAAGGGGCGTGCTAAATTGGCCCCAATCGTTCAAGAGCGCATAGACGTTGCCGCTTGCCACTGGAAGTTGTACCGTTATGGTGACACAACTATCGGGCGGGATGGGGGTGGCGCTGATGATAAAAGTGCCGATGCTGTTCGAACTTGGTGAAATGAAAGGGTTGCCGGAGCGGTAAAACCGGATTTTTGTTGTGTCTGCACTCGGGCTTGCGCCTTCATTGCAGACTTCTACGGTGACATGAAATACGGGCAATTGACAAAGGGCGCTGATCACGTCGATGCTTAAGTCGGCAGAGGGCGCATACGGGCTCGCATCTGCGTGCCTAAAGGCAGGCGTTTGAGCTATAAAGTTGTTGAGCGGGCGTTTGCCGCTGCCGGGCCCGGGCATTTCCAGATAGCCTTTTTGCTGGACGCGGGGCACGCTCAAGTCGTCGTTGATATTTACCACATGGTAGGCATGCTGGTTCCAGATATTTCGCGCCGGCAGCCAGCGCGAATAGTCCGGGTTTTTGGGATGGATGGCTTGCAGCCTTACAGGGTTGCCAGGGCCGAAGTTCTTGACCAGGATTTCCGGGTTGCCGTTGCCATCTATGTCGGCCACAACAGGTATTTCATTGGCCGTAACCCCACTGGAGGGGAAGGAAGTAATGACTCTATTGGCCCCGACATTTGGCGGAAAAGGGGCCGAGCCTCCATACAATATGTACAGATTTGCTTCGTCCAACACAATCGCCTCTGCCAGGCCGTTGTTATCAAAATCATAGCTTGTCATCACACCATGGCCGGTATTGTCATCGTTCAACAGTGTATTGTTTGACCACCAGTAGGGTGTAGCGGGCGTAAGGGATAGCGCATGCA
>CAZPEJ010000986.1:0-1540 GCA_964585465.1 uncultured Ardenticatenaceae bacterium | reverse complement strand
GTCTCAAAATTCCGTTCCGTCTGTTATTAGAACAATTCCCCAGCATTCAAACACTCGCCAGCCATCTGGCCCAAACCTTACCGCCGGAAACCCTGCCGCAAAAAGAAGAGTTGCCAACACCCCTGCCCGATTTAACACCTGTAGCCACTGTTGCCAACGCCGACATTGCCCGCGTGGTGGAGCAGCAGCTACAACTCATGGCGGCTCAGTTGCGTTTACTAGAAAACGGCCGAACCTCATCCCCCTCCAACGGTCACACCAACGGCCACCATAAAACACCACAAACGGCCGTTTTGCCCACCACCCCCCAAACAACCCAACTGACCCAGGCTGGCATTCACCCCAATACTTTCGTCCCTTTCACCCGTCGCCAATCAGAAACAGCCGATGGCCTTACCCCTGCACAACGCATCTACCTGACACAATTTATCGGCCGTTATACCCACCGTACCCAGGCTTCCAAACAATACACACAAACTTATCGTCAAGTCTTGGCGGATAATCGGTCGTCGGCTGGGTTTCGCCGGTTGTGGAAAGAGATGATTTACCCCATTGTGGCGGAACGCTCTCAGGGTGCTACCTTGTGGGATGTAGATGGCAACGAGTACGTAGACATCACCATGGGCTTTGGGGTTCATTTGTTCGGCCACTCCCCTACCTTTGTCACCGAGGTATTAACAAAACAAATTGCTCAGGGGCTTCAACTTGGCCCCCAATCCTACCTGGCCGGACAGGCCGCCCAACTGATTTGTCAGTTCACGGGTATGGAACGGGCCGCCTTCACCAACAGTGGCACGGAAGCTGTGATGATGGCCTTGCGCCTGGCCCGTGCGGTCACAGGGCGGCGTAAGGTAGCCCTGTTTACTGGCTCTTATCATGGCAGCTTTGATGGCACGCTGGTAAAAGCAGAAACCCAAAACGGCCGACGCGAAGCTGCCCCATTAACCCCTGGCGTGCTGGAAAATATGGTGGCGGATGTGTTACTGCTAGATTTTGACACCCCCGAAGCATTGGCTACCATCCAGGCACACGGTCATGAGTTGGCAGCCATTTTGGTGGAACCCATACAAAGCCGCCGCCCCGATGTGCAACCGCGCGCCTTTTTGCAGGCATTACGCCGCCTGGCAGATGAAACAGGGGCCGCGCTGATTTTTGACGAGGTGATCACGGGTTTTCGCGCTCATCCTGGCGGCGCACAGGCCATTTTTGGGGTGCGGGCAGACCTGGCAACCTACGGCAAAGTGATTGGCGGTGGGCTACCCATTGGTGTTGTGGCTGGGGCGGCCCGTTACCTGGATGCCGTTGATGGCGGCTGGTGGCAATATGGTGATGCCTCTTACCCAACGGCCGATCAAACCTTTTTTGCTGGCACATTTTGCAAACACCCCTTGGCGATGGCGGCAACAACGGCCGTTTTGCAGCATCTACAAACCACCGGCCCAAAACTCCAGGAAGAACTAAACCAACGAACCCAAAATCTGGCAGAACAGCTAAACCGCTTGTTTGACCAGTACCAGGTGCCTATTCGAGTGGTGTATTT
>CAZPEJ010000985.1:0-1551 GCA_964585465.1 uncultured Ardenticatenaceae bacterium | reverse complement strand
CGTGAAACGTAAAACATGACCAGAGAAATTTCACGTTTCACGTTTCACGTTTCACGGCAACCCCCACAAAATCCGAAAGGCCCATAAAAGTTATGAAAAATACAAAAGATTTCTCTTGCTGCCTTTTGGCGTTTTTTGCAGTGAATCTTAAGGTTACGGACAATTTACGATTGTGACTGAACCTGATGGTAAAAGCAACAACCCAATGGAAGGGTGTTTTTCCCATTTATTTGCGCTAAACTTGCCCCCAACTATAAAAACTCACCTCTGTAGGATTTAACCGTCAAACCGTAGAGGGTTTTCCCTCCTAAGGAATGAGAATTAAACCACTGACAGAACTGAGATTGGAGATTGGAGATTGAACCAGTTGTTAATCTCCAATCTCCAATCTCTAACCTCTTGTAGGCCATTTAATTCACATTCCTAAATGTGTGAAACGATGTCTACCGCTTTATTACTCATTGATGTTCAGGTCAATATGTTTGAGCCGCAGCCAGTTTATCGGGGGGATGAGGTGCGGCAAGTGATCCAACAGTTGTTGCAACGGGCACGCGCGGCCCGTGTGCCAGTGATTTTTGTGCAAAACAGTGGCGAAAAGGGCGCGCCGGATGAACCAGGTACACCTGGCTGGGCTATCCACCCCGATCTAGCTCCTGCCGCCGGAGAAACCATCGTTGAAAAACGGGAAGATGACGCTTTTCACCAGACGACGCTGCCAGGGATATTGGCGGAGCAGGGGATTCGTCGGTTGGTGGTGGCAGGGATGCAGAGTGAGCTTTGTGTAGATACTACTTGCCGCCGCGCCTACACGTTGGGGTACGAGGTGGTGTTGGCGGCAGATGGGCATAGTACGTATGATGGGGTGTTACCTGCGGCGCAAACCATCGCCCACCATAACTATCTGCTCACTTCCTACGCCACTGTGGCAGCTTCGGCAGACATTTTATTGGAGGCTGCACCCGTTTTTACCCTGGATGAGCCGTTAGGGGTTCAAGATGTGGCGGCGATTCGCACGGGTCTGGCGGAGGTGGATATTTATGATCGGTGGCTGGCAAAGGGGGATGTGACCCCGTTTTGGCCGCATAACCACCCTAGCCGTGTAACAGATGCGCTGCGCCGCCTGTGGGATGGTAAATTTAAGCCTCACAAGGATGTGCAGCCTGCGGGCTGGGAGTTGGGGGTGGCACGAACGTTTATGCAGCCGTTGTTTAATTTGCCAGAATTTTTGAGGAAAACGGCCGCTTTAACCCTCACTCAGGGCATTGACCACCTGCTACAATCCCCCACAAACTCCTTTGCCCCACAGATACGCAAATTAACCGATCAGCTTTGGTGTTATGATGCCAGAGAGTTTCGCCTGTTCTACACCCCGCGAGTCACGGAAGATCAACACGGGCAGAAACGGAAATACATTTTTCTCATCTGGTTGGCCCCGGCCCTGCCGCGCGATAACCCGTTTTTGGGGTGACGTGTGGTGTATTCCGTTTGCGGGGCACAGAGATTCACATCGGGGCCGAGATATACGCACAAAGGGCATAAACTGACATTTTC
>CAZPEJ010000984.1:0-1553 GCA_964585465.1 uncultured Ardenticatenaceae bacterium | reverse complement strand
GACCGGTGTGCAGGTCAATTTTCAGTACGGGGTCATTGAAGCATCGGCTGATGGACAAGTGAATGGGTTTGTAGAGAAACCTCCCCTGCCCTACTGGATTAACGGCGGGTTTATGTTGTTTGAAACGGCCGTTTTAGAACAAATTGCCCACAGCCAAAGCGGCGACCTGGAACGCGACATTTTGCCCCAGTTGGCCGCCCAGGGACAATTGATGCTCTACCGCCACAACGGTTACTGGCAATCCATGAAAACCTTAAAAGATGCCCTGGACTTAAAAGAAGCCTGGCAAAAAAACACCCCCTGGAAGGTGTGGGGAAAGTAAACAGTACTCAGTAAACAGTACTCAGTAAACAGTGATCCGTACCCTACTGACTGAATACTGGGTACTGAATACCAGGTACTGAACACTGCCAAAAGAGGAGAACGTGTGAATAACGAATTTTGGCGAGATAGACGAGTATTTGTCACCGGTTGCACCGGATTATTAGGATCGTGGTTAACGGCCGATTTGGTAGCCAAAGGAGCCAGCGTCGTCGGGTTAATCCGTGACCGGGTGCCGCAGTCCCAATTAGTCCGTTCTGGCACCATCGAAAAAATCAATGTGGTCTATGGCGATGTCTGCAACTATGAACTGTTAGAACGCACATTGGCTGAGTACGAAATTGAGTCTGTGTTTCATCTAGCCGCCCAAACCCTTGTCACCATCGCCAACCGCGCCCCCATGTCCACCTTCGAGACCAACATCAAAGGCACCTGGGTATTGCTCGAAGCTGCCCGCCGCAACCCCACCGTCAAACGCATTGTGGTAGCCAGCAGCGACAAAGCCTATGGCACCCACACCGACCTGCCCTACCACGAAGATGCTCCCCTGCAAGGCCAACACCCCTACGATGTCTCCAAAAGCTGTGCTGACCTCATCGCCCGCACCTATGCCCACAGCTATGGAATGCCCATTGCCGTCACCCGGTGCGCCAATTTGTATGGTGGCGGCGATTTGAACTGGAACCGGATTGTGCCAGGGACGATGAGAAGTGTGTTGCGCGGAGAACGGCCGATTGTGCGTTCCGATGGCACCCTAAAACGTGATTACATCTTTGTCAAAGATGTGGTGCGCGGTTATTTAATGGTTGCCCAGCACATCAACCGTCCCGACATATGCGGTCAGGCGTTCAACTTTGGCATAGACCACCCCCTCACCGCCCTGGAAATGATCCACAGCATCATTCACCTCTCTGATAACCCCCAATTAGAGCCAGTGATCCTCAACGAAGCCAAAAACGAAATCCAGGAACAGTACCTTTCCTCCGAAAAAGCAGGCCGGGTATTGGGCTGGGAACCACAATACTCCCTGGAAAGCAGCCTGCGGGAAACAATGGCCTGGTATCGAGAGTTTCTGGCAGCATAACATGGCAAAACCAGTAGACATTGGCAGCAAACGATTGGTGCGGCTAACCACCATTCCCTGGGTGCGTTGGTTGACGGGTGATGATACCGCACAGGTGATAGATATGTTGCCGGGCGAATTTCAATGGATGAGCCGGGCCAACGACATC
>CAZPEJ010000983.1:0-1562 GCA_964585465.1 uncultured Ardenticatenaceae bacterium | reverse complement strand
GGACGTGCCGAGGTAGACCTGAAACATCGGCTGGGAGAAATTGCTTTTTCGGCCCATGCCGCCGCCAGCGATGGCACAGAAGTGGCCGACATCAGCGAGGGCACTTTGTACAAAACCCTGGCGGGCCTCAACGGGAATGATTGGGGTTGGGCGCAACAGTTGGTGGAGGTGATGAAATTACGAGCCGGGCTGTTGGTGGAACGGTTGCCAGGGCAGTTTGCTTTCCCCCACCGCACCTTTCAAGAGTACCTGGCAGGTTGTTACCTGGCGACACAGCCAGACTACGGCCGTATAGCGGCCGGGTTGGCAGAACAAGGAGCGTTGTGGCGTGTGGTTATTTTGTTGTCTGTGGGTCATCTGGTTTATACCCGGCCCGACCCGCACAAACCCCTGACTTTGGTGGCCGAGTTGTGCCCGATGAGGGAAAAAGACACACCGGCTGGTTGGCGCAATAGCTGGTTGGCTGGGGATGTTTTGTTGGAAATGGGGCTCAAACGGGTGCAGGATAGTACCTTGGGGCAGGAGTTACTGGAACGGGTGCAAACTCGCCTGGGGGTTTTGTTGCAGGGTGGCAAACTTACACCGCGCGAACGGGCCGAGGCGGGGGATACGCTGGCAAAACTGGGTGACCTTCGGCCGGGGGTGTGTAGCCTGGAACCTGACCTCATCACCATTCCGGCGGGTACGTTCCTGATGGGAAATGGCAACGTTCCTATCACCTTAGAAACTTTCCAGGTGGCCCGTTACCCGGTCACCAATGCCCAGTTCCGCCATTTTGTGGCCGATGGTGGGTATGGTGACCAGTGGCGCAACTGTTGGACAGCCGAAGGGTGGCAAGAAAAAACAAAGGGAAATTGGCAAGAACCCCGTTACTGGGGGGATGAACGGTTTAACCAGGAGAACCAGCCTGTGGTGGGGGTGAGCTGGTATGAGGCGGTGGCCTATTGCCGATGGTTGAGCCAGAAAACGGGTAAACCTTACCGCCTGCTAACAGAAGCAGAGTGGGAACGGGCGGCGCGGCATACCGACGGCCGTTCCTACCCCTGGGGCAACCTCTGGCAGGCTGAAAACGCCAATTCAAAGGAGACACAACTGGGAAGAACAACGGCCGTTGGTGCCTTCCCCGCCGGAGCCGCCGTCTGTGGGGCACAAGATATGGCGGGGAATGTGTGGGAGTGGTGCAGCACCCGATGGCGGGATGAAAAAGGATTAGAGTATTTAATGCCGTATCAACCAGATGACGGCCGGGAGGAGTTATCTGGTCCCTGGCAAACCGAGCGAGTTCTTCGGGGTGGGTCGTATGGTGATAATCAGTATTACCTCCGCTGCGTGTACCGTAACTGGCACTACCCGTACCACAGGCTCGACCACGGCTTGCGGGTTGGTCTCTCTCCATTATCACCTCTGGCCTCTGGCCCCTCTGGCCTCTGATACGCTGGGTTGGCGGGCTGTGCCCGCCCTCTGGTCTCTGGGGGGTGTGGGGGGCTTCGCCCCCCACTTTCTTCGGTTGGTGTCACTACATCGGTATGAAGTTGTTCATCTCCAAAACGGAGCTAATTTCA
>CAZPEJ010000982.1:0-1564 GCA_964585465.1 uncultured Ardenticatenaceae bacterium | reverse complement strand
TAACCACAAACTTTTAACCACAGATGACACGGATAATACGGATTGGCACGGATTCAGCTCTCCCCCATTCACAATTCACCATTCACGATTCACAATTTACCATTAGAAACGACTACGCTCACTTCTTGTACACGTTTTTGTGGAATGTTTGCATCATCGGCAGCAGGGGCATGGGGCGAATGGTTTGGAAGGGGTGTTTGACACCGGGGAGTACCAATAGTTCACCGTTGGGTAAAATGCGGCTCAGGCGGTGGGCTTCGGGCAGGGGCACCAGTTCGTCCCGGTCGCCCACACTAACGATGACTGGCAATTTGGCGTGGGAAGCCATGTTCTCGGTCAACCCTTTGTTGACCAGATAAGAAACCATATCGGCCGCCCAACGCACCAATACCCGCCAATGGCGTGCGCCATGCTCCTGCACTAACTGGTCAGCGTAGCTAGGTACTTTGGCGGCAATCTGGTCAGGGTCTAGCTGGTCGCGCATTTTGGTGGTAGATTCGGCCGTCCAGTAAAACTTGGTGCCGTGCATGAGTAGCGAGTTGACACGGCGGTGTTGGCTGAGGGCCAGCATCAGCCCCAGGTAACCACCCAGGCTATAGCCGCTGATGTTGACGGTTTGTACTTTCAAATGATCCAGTAACCCCACCACATCCTGCATCATCCGTTCGGGCATGAGGTTGCTCGCTTTGTTGTCAGAACGGCCGTGTCCGCGTAAATCCATAGTAATGATGAAAAAATCGGCCGATAATGGCCTGATAAAGTTGCGCCACTGCACACTAATAGACCCCAATAGCCCCGGCAGGAGCAACAAAACATCTGGTTGGGGTTGACCATGTACTTCGTAGTTGATAGCTGTTCCATCATCGGCTGTCCAGGTTGCCATAAATCCTCCGTTTGGGTCAAATGTGATTCAGGTTGTTTTTAATGCTACCGCAAACCCAATCGCATGGGTTTCAGTGTGGGAGAGGCTAATTGACCAGTGGTGTAACCCTTGCGCGGCCGCCAATTCCCTGGCGCGATTGTGTAGATGTAGCTCTGGTTTGCCTCGATTGTCGCACACCACCTCAATATCTGTCCAGTTGACATCACCAATGCCGGTGCCCAAGGCTTTGGCAACGGCTTCTTTGACAGCAAAACGCCCCGCCAGACTAGGGAAACGGCCGTTACAATACATTCGCTCCTGTTCCGTGAAAAACCGGGCATAAAAACGTTCCCCATGCCGATTAATACCCTGTTCAATGCGGGCAATTTCAATCAGGTCAACACCGGTGGTCAACATGAATAAACCTACTTTCCCCCAGGCCCGGCCACCGCAATGGCTAATTGAGTAGTGCTTAAATACTTTTGCGCGGCTGCTTGAATACGCTCTGGGGTAATGGCACGAATCAAATCGGGGAAACGGTGTAAATAATCTAACCCCAGGTTATAAAATTCCATATCATTGATACTGCTGGCAAGACCGCTATTGGTTTCCAGGCTAACAGGCAGCGAACCAGTACGAAATGCCTGGCTATCCGCCAGTTCTTCCAGAGGTACCAGCTCATTTTGCATTCGGCCGATTTCT
>CAZPEJ010000981.1:0-1587 GCA_964585465.1 uncultured Ardenticatenaceae bacterium | reverse complement strand
GCCAGGTAATAAATCAGCATGTGCCGCCCTGATACACCTTCTACCAGGCGCATGGGGCCAAATTTGACGGATGGGGTAGTTTGTGCCATAAAGTTGCCTCCTATTTGATGAATGATAAGGTGTAATGATACAATGTTGTAACATTTTACAACATTTCTGGAGACATGCGATGTTTTAACGGTTAGCTAACAGCTTATCGGAAAAGGGCAGAATAGGACGCGGGTCACGCGGATAGAACGGATACGCGCGGATAAGACTAGAGAAAAAATCCGCGAAAACCTGTCAAATCTGCGTCATCCGCGTTCCATTGCGACTTTTCCAACAAACTGCTAGCCGTATTAACTAATACTCGAAACATCGCATGGCTTCATACACTTTGGAGGCAGCGGATAAATAAAAAATGAAAGCATTACAGGGAATTCGGCTGCTCGACTTAACCCATATGCTCAGTGGCCCTTACGCAGGCATGATGCTGGCAGATTTGGGTGCCGAAACAATTAAGATTGAACCACCTGACACCGGGGAGGGCACCAGGCGGTTACTGGCAAATGATCCGGCGAACAGTTTGCACGGTATGGGAGCCTACTTTTTAACGCTCAATCGCAACAAGAAGAGTGTCACGCTTAACCTGAAATCGGCCGAGGGGTTGGCACTGTTTTATGAACTGGTGAAAACGGCCGATATTGTATTAGACAACTTTAGCGCAGGTGTCACTGGCCGATTGGGTATAGACCACGAACGCCTGGCAGCCATCAACCCCCGCATTATTACCTGCACCATCACCGGGTTTGGCGAAACTGGGCCAGACAACAAACGCCCCGCTTTTGACATGGTAGCCCAGGCAATGGGCGGCGGTATGTCTATCACCGGGCAGCCAGAGAGCGCACCCACTCGTGCAGGCATCCCCATTGGTGATTTAGGGGGTGGTTTGATGGGGGTGGTGGGGGTGTTGGCGGCGTTGGTGGCACGGCAACAAAGTGGCAAAGGGCAGCATGTGGACATTTCTATGTTGGATGCCCAAATTAGCTTGCTGAACTATATGGCAACCATGTATTTTCTTTCTGGGGAAATTCCCGACAAACTGGGAAACGGTCACTTTGTGCATGTGCCTTACAACACCTTTCCCACTGCCGACGGGTATATTATTGTGGCTGTGATTACCGACAACTTCTGGGAAAACCTGATGGCTTTGGTAGATTTGCCACATTTGAATACGGCCGAAAACAAAGGTCAACCCGGCCGTTGGAAAAATCAGGCTCTCATCAACCAGCAGTTAAACGAAGTTTTCCGCAGCAATACCCAGGCGTACTGGATCAACCAATTGAACGAGGCCCGTATCCCCTGTGCGCCGGTGAACAACCTGGCCCAAGCCCTGAGCGAAACCCAGGTGATGGCACGAAATATGGTGATAGAGGTGGCGCACCCGTCTGGCGGCAGCGTAAAAATGCCCGGCAACCCGGTCAAGTTATCGGACGCGGCCGAAGAAAGTTACAGCCCGCCGCCGTTGTTGGGGGAACATACGGCCGTTATCCTGCGCGACTTGTTGGGTAAAACAGAACAAGAACTGGCCGGGCTGCGCGAGCGCGG
>CAZPEJ010000980.1:0-1597 GCA_964585465.1 uncultured Ardenticatenaceae bacterium | reverse complement strand
TGACGTATGTCATTCCCCTCATCGCTGTCACTATTGGTGCAATTTTTTTGAACGAACTGGTAGATTGGCGATTGGTGGCGGGTGGGGCACTTATTTTGAGCGGTGTCGGGGCGGTGAACGCACAAAGATAAACCTTTTCCAAAGATCAGCGGCTGATCATGGTATTATGAGCGGTTGATCTTGCTATGATCAGCCGCTTATATTTTGTAACCATGATCAGGAACCAGGCGGATACACACGCTGCCAGGGGTAACAATCCAACTCAACATCAGCGATAGGGTAGCAGGTCCCTTCCAAGAGATAATCAGTTTTTAAAATCAACATCGGTAAAAAAGGGCATGGTATACTAAAAGTCTGCACAAATGAGAAAAAGGAGTACCCCATGCCCAGCAGACGAACCTTAAATTTGAACTCAGCCGAGGAAGAAAAATTGGTTGAGCATCTTGACCACGATCCTCGTCCTTATGTACGCGAACGATGTGCTGCCATCCTAAAGATAGCCAGAGGCAAGTCACCCCATTGGGTGTCACAGCAAGGTTTGTTGCGGCGGCGAGACCCAGACACCATTTACAGTTGGCTGAACAGTTATGAAACGGAAGGGGTAGCAGGTTTGATTGCCCGCCAGCATGGTGGCTATCGCCGAGGGTTTCTTTGACGAAGAGAAACAGATGACCATAAAAGAAAGATTGCGTCACCCGCCAACAAGCAAGCCAGAGAAAGCTCAGGGTCACTGCTGGAGTTTGAAACGGATTCAGGCCGAGTTTGCCTTCCTGGCCAAGTACACGTTGTCCGGAATCTGGCACCTGTTGCAACGCCAGAAGATACGTTTGCGGCAAGGTCGTCCGCAACAATATAGTCCTGACCCAAAGTACAAGGAAAAAGAGCAGCAACTGTTGGCTCGGCTGGCAGAAGTAGGCCAGCAGCCCGACCAGGAGGTTCTGGTTTTTGCTGATGAGTTTACCTATCACCATTGGCCGTTGGCGGCTGCTACTTGGTCGCCACAGGATGAGCCACCCCCGCTGGCCGAACGGGCGGCTCCCGGCGAACAACAGCGACGGATTGTCGGCGGTGTGAATGCCTGGCAAGGGCAGTTGACCTACCTGGAAGCAAAAACGATTACTGGCGTTGTATTTGGTCAGTTCTTGCGTCGTGTTCATAAAGCTTATCCTGAGGCAGAACGCATTACGGTTGTAGTGGATAATTGGCCCACTCATGAAGCCAAGGTGGTTCTCAACGCCCTCGACCAACTACCTCGCCTCGAATTACTGTTTCTACCTACCTATTCACCCTGGTTAAATCCCATTGAAAAGCTTTGGGATTGGTTGAAGGATGCCATTTTGCGTATGCACCCCTTCGCTGGTCGTTGGTCTGCACTCAAGGATGAAGTTTCTGATTTCCTCGACCAGTTTGCTGTTGGGTCTACTGAACTGCTGCGGCGCATCGGTCTTACTGGTAACGGAAACTTAGCCCAAGCGCTCATTACCGGTTTTGATGGTAAAAACTGATAAACCGTTGGACTCCGGTTGGAACGAGTTGAAAAATGCTAATTATGCCAACGGTTAAAACCGTTGGACTCCGGTTGGAACGAGTTGAAAAA
>CAZPEJ010000979.1:0-1598 GCA_964585465.1 uncultured Ardenticatenaceae bacterium | reverse complement strand
AGCCACGTTTCCATGGCCATCGTTGACCGTCAGGATGACCGTGTTGGGGCCGATATCGCTGCAAGAAAAGGTATTGGGCACTACAGATACCTGATTGACGGTACCGCAGTTGTCGGAACCGCTTTGAAACACATCGCTTGTCGTGATGCTGGCGTTGCCCCCTGCATTCAGATTGGCGGTCGCATTTTTACACACCACCGTTGGGGGCAAATTATCAACTACCGTGACGGTGGCAGTGCAGGTACTTGTGTTTCCATGGCCATCATTGACTGTCAGCGTCACGGTGTTGGGGCCAAGATTGCTGCAGTTAAAATTGTTGGGCGACACAGATACCAGGTTAACAATGCCACAATTGTCGGAGCCAGAAAGGAACACCATGGAGGGGGTAACCGTGCCATTCCCTGCTGAATTCAGGAATACGTTTGCATTTTTGCACACCACGGAAGGGGGGAGATTGTCGGAGACGGTAACCGTAGAGGTACAAGTAGCGGTTTGCCCTAGATTGTCGGTCACGGTAAGCATAACCACATTGGTGCCGATGTTTGAGCACGTGAGCGTAGAGGGGCTAACGGAAAGGGTAACCGGGCCGCAGTCATCCAGGGAGCCATTGTCAATGGCAGATGGGGTTAGCGTAGCCGTTCCTGAGGGCCCGAGCGTTACGCTTGCGTTTTTACAAACCGCAATAGGCGCGTTGTTGGATTTAAACTTGAAACATTTGTTATCCAGATAATCCACCCCGTCATTCGCGCCAAAGGGGCCGTCGTAGCCGGTGCCGGCATGGTCGAAGCGGCCTACTTGTTCGAAATTGGTGCCATTTCCGCTGTTGAAACCAACCGTAGCCGGGACGCCGCCAAATCCACCCACCCCACCGGAAGCATCCCCTGTGGTAAACTGCATATCGCCATAAATGAATTGCATGGTATAGCCCAGGCCCAGGCCGCCAGCAATCGTTCCATCGCTGATGATGAGGTTAAAGGATACTGTTTTGTCACAGTGGTTGGCAAAATAGCCCGTGTGGTCCCAGGTTACAATCAGGTAATGGCTGGTGAGTTTGTACCAAATTTGACCGCAGGCTGTATTGCGGGTGTCAATGTCTGACCAAAACGCCGCCACCATAGGAGTGGAGATTGGAAAACCGGAGGAAGAAAACGTCGACAAGGGGGCCGTAAACGTCAGGTTGCCATTGGTATTGATATATACCTGGTTGTAGCTGTTTCCACAGAAATTAAAGGTCCAGCCCAGGTTGATGGGGCCCAATGAACCATCGTCATTTCTTGGTACGGCAGTGTAGGAGGCGTCTTTGGGAATGTAGGTAGCGCCGCAATTGGTGAGGGCAGCCATTGATGCTGCGTTGTTTCTTGCCACACTGGGGCTGACGTTTGATTCTGCAGCCCGGGGCATTGCTTTTTTAGCGGCGTCATAGTTGGGGTACTTCGTACGGTCGTACGTTGGTTCTATCACATTTTGTGCTAGAACTTGCGCGGCAAAAAACAATACAAACAGGGTGATAGTGGCCGAGGTCAATGCTTGAGCGAACCTCTGGGGCATGCTTAGTTTTATCATTTGGAATGGTTGATTTGGTGAATAATGGGCGAAGG
>CAZPEJ010000978.1:0-1616 GCA_964585465.1 uncultured Ardenticatenaceae bacterium | reverse complement strand
ATCGGTTTCAACCGATGGCTAACAAACCTAAACCTGTTAAAACAGGTTGAAACGTGGCTTTTTGAACGTGCTTTAACACGTTTTTTTTGACTAGCCTGAGGTTTGAACCCCAGGCGAAATGTGAGATTGGAGATTAGGGATTAGAGATAGGCCAATCTCTAATCCCCTTCAGCAGAATGTCAATATATGACCCTATGAAGTATCGTTACTGCCGTGTTTGCCAGGTGATTTCTGGGTAGGGTGGGGTGTTTTGTAGCAGTTGGGCGGGTTGCCCTTTGAGATAGGTGTCAAAAAAGGCCAGCACGTACTGGTTCAAAATTTCGCTGCTGTAATAGTTGTCAATGGGGCCAGCCAGCCCTAGCTGGGGGGTGAGAGGGGAGAGGAGGGGTAGGTCGGTGAAGTTGTAATGGTCAGTTCCGGCGATGAATGCCAGATAGGCGGCGTTTTGGTTGTTTTGGTAAATGAGTTGCCCGATGGCGGTGTTTTCTTGGCCCAGCCAGGTGGGGGCGTTGAGAAACATGAAGGGTTGGGTCAGGCCGTTTTGCACGATGATTTCTGTGACCGGCTCTACCCAGGCATCCAGTCCAACCCCGGCCGTACAACGATTATCACGGCCACAAAACTCAACGGCCGTTCCGCCGCCGGTGGAGTGTCCAAAGATGCCGATATTGTCGAGGTCTAAACGGCCGTTAAACAAACTGGCCGAAACCACCCCTCCTTCCCCATTCCACAACGCCATCTGATCCAACACAAAACGAATATCCTCTGCCCACACCCCAATCAATATATTTGCGTCCAGTGAGTTTGCTGACCCGTTGGGGAACAGCGCGTCGCCGTCATAAAACACCACTCGCCCATCTGGGAATACCGTCACCACATTGGCATAGGTGTGGTCAATGGTGGCAACCACATACCCATGCGTGACCAACTCCTCAACCATTGCTGTGTTTTGGTTGCGAAACCCTCGCAGGCCGTGTGAAAAGATGAGGACGGGAAATTTGCCACCTCCTTCTGCCACTGGCACATTTTCGACCGCGTGGGTGTAGGCCAGATTGATGTGGTCTAACAAGAAGGCGGGTTGGTTTAGGCGGGTGGCAATGGCCGGGCCAGCCACCTCAATTTCGCGGATGTATGGCACAGGTTCTCCCGATACACCTGGGGCGGCCGGGTACCAGATTTGTACCATGATTTCCCGTTTATCGTTGGGGTCATCGCTGTAAATTTCCAGCCGATTGGGGTCACGCAGGTTATAGGTGATGGTGCCGATGGCGTAGGGGCCGGTGGGGGCCGGGAGTTTGGGGACGGGTAGTAAATAGGGTAGGGCGAATGCGATGAGCCAAACCAAACCAGCCAGGGTGGTTTTGATGATACGAGAGGGTAGGGCAGATTCGGCCGTTTTTGCCCGCCACCGAATCAATGTCCACGCCAAGACTAGGGCAGTGAGCAAGTAAGCAGGCACCATTTGCCAGCGATACTGTTCTACCAGCAGGTGAACCCCTGTCAGAACGGCCGCTAAAATCGGCAACCCAGACAACCAAAACGGCCGTTTCCAACCCGTTACCCCCCACCCCAAAACAGGTAAATTAACCAGCAACAGCAAAACTTCAAATACTCTC
>CAZPEJ010000977.1:0-1622 GCA_964585465.1 uncultured Ardenticatenaceae bacterium | reverse complement strand
GCCTACAACCTCATCCTGCCCATGTTATTTAGCTTCACCGGAGCAGGTGTGTTTGCCATTGCCTACAACCTGGTGGCCTGGCAACAAAGAAAAACAGACACCCCACCCCTGGACTACCTCAACAAAAAAGCCATCCAGGCGGGGCTTATCGCCGCCATTTTTTGTGTGTTGTTGGGCAATTTGGGGGAAGTGGGTGTGCTGTTCGATGTGTGGTACCGGGCAGGTGACCCGGTGATCGAAGGTAACTGGCCCCGTTTTGGCACGCTGATGCGAACCCTAGACGGTGGCCTTAATTTGTTAGGGGGTCAGCCTGCCCCCATCGGCACCGGCGACTGGTTCTGGACAGCTTCCCGCGCTATCAATGTCAACCCCGGCGAAGTTGGCCCAATTACCGAGTTTCCCTTTTTCACTTTTCTCTATGGCGACCTGCACGCTCACATGATTGCCTTGCCATTGGCGATTCTGGCTTTGGGCTGGGCGGTGGGGCTGGCTTTGCAGACCAGAGAGGCAGGCGGAAGCAGGGGGGATATGGCGTGGCAATGGCTGGTGGGTGGGCTGGCAATTGGGGTGTTACGCCCCACCAATACCTGGGATTGGCCCACTTATCTGGTAATTGGCGGGCTGGCAGTGGTATATGCCACTTATCAACAATACGGCCGTTTCTCCTTACAAATGTTAGGTGAGGCGGCAGTCAAAACGGCCGTTTTACTGGTCATCTCCATCCTCACTTTTCTGCCCTTTGCCCAAAACTATGGTGTGGGGTATGCCTCTTTCTCCCTCTGGCCCGGCTCCTACACCTACGTCAAAAATTATTTCACCGTCTACGGCCTTTTCCTCTTTTTTATCATCATCCACCTGGCCCGCGAGTTCCGCGCCTGGAGCCACTCCCTGACCTATGACACGTTGGCTCAACTGGAACCAATTGGCAAGGGGGTCGTGGTAGCGGCCGTTTTGTATGTCTTTTTATTACTGGCACTGTTGTTCAAAAACTACTGGATCGCCCCCATTGTCCTGACACTGATTGTTATCTCCGGTCTGTTAGGGTTACGGTCTGGTCTGCCCGCAGCCCGGCGCATCATTCTCATTCTCATCGCCTCTGGCCTGGGGTTAACCCTGTTTGTGGAGCTATTTGTGCTGGATGGGGACATTGGGCGGATGAATACCGTCTTTAAGTTTTACATGCAAGTATGGGTGCTTTTTAGTGTGGTGGCCGGGGTAACGGCCGTTTGGGCCTGGCCCTCGGTGCAAAAACGCCCCGCCTTCAAACAGGTGTGGCAGGTTATTTTAACCATCTTGCTGGCCGCTGCCGCCCTCTACCCCATTCTGGCAACCAAAGCCAAATGGGATATTCGCATGAACAAAGAGGCCCCACACACCCTGAACGGCATGGCTTTTCTAGATTACGTCTCTTACGGCGACACCAATAACTCCACTATCGCCCTCAAATATGATTACGAAGCCATCCAATGGATAGTTCGCCATATCGAAGGCTCGCCAGTGATTGCCGAAGGGCACAGCCACAACAACCCCGGTTTCAGCCCCTATCGCTCTATCACCAACCGTATTGCCATGTACACCGGGCTGCCAGCCGTCGTGGGCTGGGATTGGCATCAGCGACAGCA
>CAZPEJ010000976.1:0-1643 GCA_964585465.1 uncultured Ardenticatenaceae bacterium | reverse complement strand
CGTTTCAACCTGTTTTAACAGGTTTGGGTTTGTTAGCCGTCGGTTTCAACCGATGGCGATTCCCAAATTGGGAATTGCTGGGTTTGTCATTCTGGTTTTAGCCAATTTCTAAAAATAACTTCCCGTTTTTGTTTATAGTCACCGCTTCAGCGGTCTAAACGACCAAAGTCGTTACGACGAACTAATTTCTGGACGCTCACTTAACCAGCTTCCCCACTCAAATGGGAACTACGAACGAGGGGAACGGCCGATTTTCTCCCCCACCATCACCCCCATAAAAACCAGATAAACCAGACCCGCCAGCAGAGCCACAGGTTTTCCCCAAGCCGAGCCGCTCCCCCACAACACACAAGCCGCCGCCAACAATAACCAGACCAGCGAATGAAACCAGCGCAAAACCAGATGTACCCAGGTTGGGCGTGTCTGGCCTGTTTTGGGTTTGGGCCAGAGGAAGTAGTACAGGATAGCCACTCCCAAACAGGGAACGGCTAACCAGGCAAAAGGGATACCCAATAACGAGTTGTTCATCGCAGGTTATTAACAGCTTGTAAAGGGGTAACTTTGGGGATTAGAAATTGGTTGTCCAGCAATTTTCAATAAAGTTTACTGGAAATAAGATTTCATAAAGTTAATTTCGATAATGCCTCATCTCTAATCCCGTTACTCCGCCTTGTCACCGGTTGCGGAAGGAATTCGGCCGAACAAGTGGGACAGTTCAGCCAGGCGATAAGCAATCGAGTCGTTTAACATGTTGGTGGTATAACGCCACTGCCACCAACCACTGGCTTTGCCAGGGTAATTCATGCGGGCAGTGTTGTCTAACGAAAACAAATCTTGCATGGGCACCACCGCCATATCAGACACAGACATTAGAGCCAGCCGGATCATGTCCCAGGCAATATCCCGTCCGCTCACTCCCAAATAACGGCGTACATGATCTCTTTCTGCTTCGCTAGCGTTGAAATACCAGCCAACGGTGGTTTCGTTGTCGTGGGTGCCAGTGTAAACCACTGAGTTTGCGGTGAAGCTGTGTGGCAAAAAGTCACTATTTTGTTCCCCACCAAAGGCAAATTGCAAAATTTTCATACCAGGGAAACCAAACGAGTCACGCAAATCTTGTACTTCGGGGGTAATAACACCCAGGTCTTCGGCAATGATGGGGAGTTTACCCAGTTTGTTTTCCATGGCAGCAAAAAAGGCTTTGTTTGGCCCTTTGACCCATTGCCCAACAACGGCCGTTGGTTCACTGGCTGGTATTTCCCAATAGGCTTCAAACCCACGAAAATGGTCAATGCGGGCAATATCGGCAATGGTGAAGGTGCTTTTCAGCCGTTTAACCCACCACTCATACCCATCTTCAGCCATTTTATCCCAACGGTAAAGCGGGTTGCCCCACCGTTGCCCCGTTTCGCTAAAATAGTCGGGTGGTACTCCGGCAATGACGGTCGGTTGGCCTTTTTTGTTGAGATAAAACAGTTCAGGGTGCGCCCACACATCGGCACTATCAAAAGCAACAAAGATGGGAATGTCGCCAATCACACGAATACCTCGTTCATTGGCATATGTTTTTACCGCCAACCATTGCTCAAAAAAGAGAAATTGTAAAAATTTGTGCCGTTCGATGTCCTCAGCCAACTGTTTTT
>CAZPEJ010000975.1:0-1646 GCA_964585465.1 uncultured Ardenticatenaceae bacterium | reverse complement strand
AATCTCTAATCTCCAATCTCAATGAAAATGTCAGTTTATGCTCTCTGCGAGTATAACAATTGGTTCAATCTCCAATCTCAGTTCTGTTAGTTGTTTAATTTTCATTCCTAAGTGGGCGTTAATGGAAATAGTTATGAGCGAATATACCTCTATTTTTGAAGAACTTGACTCGGTTGTGATTCGTTTTGCTGGGGATTCTGGGGACGGGATGCAGCTAACAGGGACGCAGTTTACCAACGCATCGGCCGTTTTTGGCAACGACATTAGTACCATGCCAGATTTCCCGGCCGAAATCCGCGCCCCGGCCGGAACATTGGCGGGGGTGAGTGGTTTCCAGGTTAATTTATCGAACCGAGACATCCTTACCCCAGGAGATGCCCCTCAAGTGTTGGTGGCTATGAACCCAGCCGCCCTGAAAGCGAGCCTACCCGATTTGGTACGAGGTGGCCTTATCATCGCCAATACCGATGCTTTTAACCAGGCCAATCTCAAAAAAGCAGGTTATGACAGCAACCCGTTGGAAGATGGCTCGTTAAACGGATATGAACTGCACAGAGTTCCCCTCACTTCTTTGAATCGGGAATCGCTCAAGGAGATCAACCTTTCTACCAAAGATAAAGACCGGTGCCAGAACTTTTTTGCTCTGGGTTTGGCTTTTTGGATTTTTGACCGTCCAATGGATACGACGCTGGATTGGGTAAACAAAAAATTTGCCAAAACCCCAGAGTTGCAGGCTGCCAATGGCCGCGCTTTGCAAAGTGGTTACTTTTTGGGTGAAACCACGGAAGCCTTTCAGCGGCGATACCGCATTCGCCCGGCCGCTTTGCCCCCTGGCACCTATCGCAAAATTACCGGCAATGAAGCGGTGGCTCTGGGGTTGGTAACGGCCGCTTACAAAATGGGCAAACCCCTCTTTTATGGCACTTACCCCATCACCCCGGCCAGCGATATTTTGCACAGCCTGGCAACCTTGCGCCACTTTGATGTGCGAACTTTTCAAGCCGAGGATGAAATTTCGGCCATGGGGGCGGTGATTGGGGCTGCTTTTGGCGGGGTACTGGCCGTAACAGGCACCAGCGGCCCAGGGATTGCCCTGAAAAGCGAGGCCATCAACCTGGCAATTGTATTAGAATTGCCGATGGTGATTGTGAACGTGCAGCGCGGCGGCCCCAGTACAGGTTTGCCCACCAAAACAGAACAATCTGATTTGTTGCAGGTAATGTTTGGGCGTAATGGCGAAAGTCCCATTCCCGTCTTGGCCCCGTGTAGCCCGTCTGACTGTTTTGAGATGACGATTGAGGCGTGTCGCCTGGCGGTGCGGGCCATGACCCCGGTTATTTTGTTGTCGGATGGTTTTCTGGGCAATAGCTCTGAACCCTGGAATGTCCCCGACGCAGACGACATAACAGACATTCCGGTCACACACCCGGCCGGGCGCAGCAGCAACGACTTACCCTTTTTCCCTTACCAACGTGACCCCGAAACGATGGCCCGCCCCTGGGCTATTCCGGGAACGGCCGGTTTGGAGCATCGGGTGGGTGGCCTCAGTAAAGCACCCGAGACGGGGAACGTCTCCTATGATCCGCGTCACCAAGCCCAAATGTTGGCAGAACGGGCTGGCAAAGTGGCAAAACAGGCAGAAGCGA
>CAZPEJ010000974.1:0-1649 GCA_964585465.1 uncultured Ardenticatenaceae bacterium | reverse complement strand
GGACGCACCGAGGCCTCTATCTGGATGAAAGCAGAATCCCCCATGTGGGTAGCCCTTTATCTGCGCGGCACTGATTACGTAGTTTATGGCAGTACCACCGTGCGCCTGACAACGGAGTGGCAACAAGTTGTTATCAACGCCCAAACTCCCGATGATGCCGAGGGTGGACTATTTATCAACTCCGCCCGAACCGGCACCTTCTGGTTAGACGATGCCTCACTACTGTTTCTAGGAGATGTGCCCCCGCCAGCACAGACCTTACAGCCACCATCTAACAACATACCACCTTCTTACTTTGGGCTTCATGCCGGTCAACTATATGAACCGCCCTTCATCCCCTGGCCCGACGTTCCTTTTGGGACTGTGCGCTCCCACGATAGTTACATCACCTGGGCACTCATTGAACCCAATCCGCCTGTGAATGGGGTGCGGACTTTCGACTGGACAAATTTAGACCAATTTGTGGCCGAAGCGGAGGCACGGAATCGACGCATCGTTTATACCATTTACCAGACCCCCTGGTGGGCGGCTTCTTCGTCGGACTTAGACCCTTATGGAATGCCGGGCGGGGCCAGTAACCCCCAAGATATTGCTTATTATTCAGGTTTTATCACCGCCCTGGCGACGCGGTATCAGGGGCGTATCGCGGCTTACCAGGTGTGGAACGAGCCAGATATTGGGTTCTGGACAGGTACGATTGAACAAATGGTGGCCCTGGAAAATGCGTGCGCCGAGGCTGTGCAGGCCGCTGACCCAGAGGCGTTGGTGATTGCGCCACCTCCTTCTGGTGGGGGTATGTACCTCTCGCCGTTGGATTGGTATGAACAGTATTTGAATGCGGGCGGTGGGCAGGCATCTGATATTCTAGCGGCCCACTTCTACAGCACACAAGCGGAAGAGGATATTGCCAAATTCCACCTGTTTCAAGACCTGGTGGCGGCGTATGGTTTGGGAGATAAACCCATCTGGCAAGATGAAAGTGGGGTGGGGTATGATGGCAGTGGTAGCAGTGACGATGCGGTGGATTTTGTCGGCCGTTCCTATGTATTAAACTGGGCTTTAGGGCTTGATTTGTTTGCCTGGTATCGCTGGAACCATCTTTCCTGGGTTGGAGTACGCCAGGACGGTTCGGGTAACTGGACTGAGTTAACTGAAGGGGCGGTGGCGTATGAGCAGGTGCAAGAGTGGTTGGTGGGAGCCAGGATGCTGTCGGTGGGGTCAGATGAACAAGGGGTGTGGACGGCCGTTTTGCAGCGAGGTGATGGTTCCCTTTCCCACATTGTCTGGGTAACAAATGGCAATACCACCATCCCGCTGCCTGCGGGGGCTTATCGAATGCGTGATCTGGCAGGCAACGAAACACCACTTGATGGGCAAACGGCCGTTTCTGTCACCACCACCCCCATCATTTTGGACATAGACGTGGGAAATTCGGCCGTATTTATTCCCATCATTCTCAGGTAATATCCAACACCAGCTAACTGTTTAGACATGCGATGTTTCAACCCCCGGTTTTCGTTCAGGCCTGTCGTAAAAAACATCGCATGTCTACAAATCATCACGCCGTTTTCCCTAAAAGCCAACGGCCGTTCCGTCATTCCTCGGTTCACTGCCGCCAATTAAAACACCACTGTCTGGGTCGCGCACAA
>CAZPEJ010000973.1:0-1650 GCA_964585465.1 uncultured Ardenticatenaceae bacterium | reverse complement strand
ATTTGAATCTGGAGACGACGATTAGTGACTTTGTGCCCATGGGGTAAATGGGGACATTATAATAGGAAAGGTGGTTGGCAAAAATTCCGTGATTTTCTCCCCCTCTTTTCCAGAGGTAGAAGGGTTTGTGCATGTCAACTGCCTTATTGCAACCTTAACCACCGCTGCATATCTGCCTCAATTTGGGCCAGCGTAACCAGTTGTGCCTGGTGTTCCTGAGCCAAAGCCTGGGCTGCTGGCGTAAAATCACTACGAGCAAAAAAAGCGTAATGGATATGCCACTTTATCTGTTCGGGTAAAACTTTTTCAGTTTTATCCAACAAGGTTTGAATAACCTCCCGGCCGACCGCTTGTTGCCCCCATTTGCATTCCCCTAATAAAATCGTTTGGGTGCGCCAGCTGATGGCCAGGACATCAACCTGAGTTTGTTTTGACCAATGGCTACCAACCCGTTCGGCTAAAAAAGGAAACTCCCCCAATTCAACTTTGATGTTTACCCATTCACGACACAACTCTTCAAAGGTGTGTGTGCCGATGAAATCCAGCAGATGATCGTAGAGCAAGCTGGTTGTTTGTTTGACACGTCCTTGTTCAATGGCACTGCGGTGCGGTGCTAGAAACCGGTAATAAAAACGCAGGTATGAGTCGGTAATCACATAACGCCCCTCCCGGCTCTGCTCTGGGCGGCGCACTGTCGCTGGTACGAATCGTTCTACGTACCCCAACTCTCGCAGCACAGCCAGGTATTTGGTGATGTTGGAGCGGTCAATACCCGACATTGTTGCAATTTCTGTCAGGTGGTGAAACCCGGCAGCAATGGTTTCCAGAACGGCTACATAGTTGCGCGGATCATCCAATTGTTCGTGCAATAAAAAGATGGCATCGGACAGCATCACGTTGGTTGGGCTGACAATACGTTGTTGTAAATTTTGCAGGATGTTGAGGGTATCATCAAACAGTTCCATATAAGCTGGCACACCACCGGTGATGGCATAGACAGCTACACGCTGCTCGCTATTGAAATTGGGTAACATATCGGCCAGTGCGCCAAAAGAAAGTGGCTGTAGTTTTAGCCTTGCTGTGGCCCGGCCGTAAAGGGGGGATTGGTAGTCTAATGCGGTTCGCTGGATGATTCCCGCCAACGACCCCATGAGAATCAAAAACACCTGGCTCTCTTTCAGATGATGGTCCCACGCTTTTTGCATCAGGCTGGGAACTTCTGAATCTGCCTGCATGACGTAGGTGAACTCATCCAATACCACAACGACTCGTTGGGCGGCGGCTAAGCGGGCTACTTCGGCGAAGGCGGCATCCCAAGATGGGTAGCTGAAGGTAGGTGTTACGGCCGTTTCTGGATTGAGGAATTGAAACAACGTCTGGGAAAAGTTACGCAGCTGGTTTGTCGCCGACGTTTGTGAAGCCATCCAGTACAAATAAGGTGTTTGCACCCCCCCACCCCATTGTGTGACCAGGGCTGTTTTGCCGATACGGCGACGGCCGTACAGAATGAGGAACTGCGCCCCAGCTCGCTGGTACAAATTATCCAACAATGCCAGTTCCATTTCGCGGGAGACAAAAGACATCATTCATCCTTAATAACAAGAAGTAAGTATAGTATTATCCCTGTATTACTCCTTAAAATCAATAACG
>CAZPEJ010000972.1:0-1658 GCA_964585465.1 uncultured Ardenticatenaceae bacterium | reverse complement strand
TGCCCTGAACTTCACCTTTTCCAGTTCTGGTAACGGCCGAAGCCAGTTGTTGGGGTATTTACGCGACAAAAATCTGTTGCTGGTGCTGGATAACTTTGAACATTTGTTAGAGGGAACCGATCTATTAGGCGACATTTTGCACCATAGCGGGGGGGTGAAGTTGTTAGTTACCTCGCGGGAACGGCTGAATTTGCAGGCTGAGTGGTTGTTGGTTTTGGCCGGGTTGCCATACCCAAACGACGCGGCTGTTTTGGCGGCTACCTCGTTCAGCGCGATAGAGTTATTTTTGCAACGGGCACGTCAGGTGGATCACACATTTGATTTAACGGCCGAAACTCAACCCGCTATTTTCCAGATTTGCCGCCTGGTGAGTGGGATGCCGTTGGGTATTGAACTGGCTGCTGCCCATGTCCACCATTACACCTGCGCCGAAATTGCGACCGCCATCGGCCAAAACCTGGATTTTCTCACCACCTCCTTGCGCGATGTTCCCCCCCGCCACCGCAGTTTGCGGGCGGTTTTTGATTACTCCTGGCAAATGCTTTCCAGTAATGAACAACAAACCTTTGCTGCCTGCGCTGTGTTTCAAGGTGGGTTTAGCCAGGAGGCTGCGCGGCAAGTGACCGGGGCGGCTGCGGCACTGTTGGCGGCTTTGTTAGATAAATCGCTGCTCAAACGGGACGACAAGGGGCGGTATCAGGTGCATGAGTTGGTGCGCCAATATGCCGAGAATCAGTTGCAGGTGATGGGGAAGGAAACGGCCGTTGCCGAACGCCATGCCACCTGTTATGCGGCTCAACTGGCCCGTTTGCAAGCCGACCTGATTGGCCCCCGCCACGAAGCCGCCCTGGCTGCCATTGAGGCAGATATTGAAAATGTGCGCCAGGCGTGGGCCTGGGCGGTTGCCCACCGCCGACTGGACATTTTGAGCCAGATGACAGAAGGGATTAGTTATTTTTATGAAGGGCGCGGCCGTTTCCAGGAGGGTGAGACTCTATATCGTCACACGTTGGCTGAGTTGTGGCCGGAATACGGCCGTTCCATTCCCCAAACCCCACACCACCACCGGTTTCTGGCCCGTTGTTACACCTGGCAGGGCAGCTTTAACGACCAGATGGCCCGCCTGGAAGTGGGCATCAACCAGTTACAAACCGCCCTGCAACTGTTAGAAGACCCCCTTCTGGCACAAGAGGAGATTCGCAACGACAAAGCCTTCATCTTGTGGAATTTGGCTTTTGGTTACAACGATTTTTACAGCGACATCCCCAAAGCCCAACAAACGATGCAACAAAGCCTGGAACTGTGGCAACAAACGGGGCACAAGGCAGGTATTATGTCTGGTTTACGTGCCCTGGGTGGGATGCGTTATGAATTTGGGGATTATGAGGCTGCCATTACCCTCTTTCGCCGTTCGCTGGTTATGGCCCAGGAAGTGGGGTATCGCAAAGCGATTGCCAGTTGCCAGGCGGCTTTGGGGCTGACGCTGTTGTATGCGGGGCAGTTGAAGGAGGGGGAAACGCTGCTGCAACAAAGTGTTAGCACCTTCCGCGAAATTCAAAATTGGGAAGGAGTGGCTTTTCAACTGCTCAATCTGGGGGTAGCACACGCCTTGGCGGGGACGTTTGTGGCGGCGCGGCAATCGTGGCAGGAGGGGTTGC
>CAZPEJ010000971.1:0-1664 GCA_964585465.1 uncultured Ardenticatenaceae bacterium | reverse complement strand
TGAGTAAGCTGATGAACGACACACAATGGCCACGATTTGAAGTATTTGTGCAGGAAAAGGTAGACAAACCACACCAGGGTGTTGGCTCGGTTCATGCCCCGGACGGGGAGATGGCGTTGTTAAACGCTCGTGACGTATTTGCCCGCCGCCCCGATAGTGTGAGTATGTGGGTGGTGGCTGCCAGCGAGATGTTTGGCAAAACGGCCGAAGAATTGGCCGTTTATGATTTGGAAACAAAACCAGATACAAGGCACGAACCAGAAACCTATTCCGTTTTTCAAAAACAAACCAACCGAAACGTAATGATTTATGGCGTTCATGTGGGGGAAGTGGAAGCCAGTTCACCAGAGGAAGCGTTACAACAGGCGATTCGCCAGTTTAGTGAACGAGAGGTTTTTGCCTGGTGGGTTTGCCCGGTGCGGGCCATTACCCGCAGTTCTACGGCCGATATTGACAGCTTGTTTGCCCCGGCCGTGAGCAAAACGTATCGCCAACCCCATGAATATCACACCGTGACAGCCATGCGAAAAGCAAAAGGAACGGTTTAGGTGGGGGTTTAAGAGCGGAGATTTGAGATTTTCGCGCCTGTTCAGGTGAAATTTGGCACACGGAGAAACGCAAAAAACACGGAGTAGCACAGAGAAAATTATGACTCCTTCATTCAAACAATCACTCAGAGAAAAGTTGTTGGCGATGGCGGATGATGAACTCATTTTGGCGCATCGTGATTCGGAGTGGACAGGACACGCCCCTATTTTGGAGGAAGATATTGCTTTTTCCAACATTGCCCAGGATGAGTTGGGGCACGCGGGTATCTGGTATGGGTTGATTCAGACTCTGACGCAGGAGGAGCCGGATAAACTGGCTTTTTTCCGCGAACCGGCCGATTTTTTTAACGTACAGTTGGTGGAATTGCCCAAAGGGGATTGGGCGGTGAGTATGGTGCGGCAATACCTGTTTGATGCGTATGAGATGGTGTTGTTGAGCCATTTGTTAAATAGCCAGTATGCGCCTCTGGCGGAAGCGGCCGTTAAACAGCGCAACGAAGAGATTTACCATTATCGCCACACCACTACCTGGCTGAAGCGGTTGGGGTTAGGTACCGCGGAAAGTCATCGCCGTACTCAGCAGGCTTTAGACAGTTTGTGGCCTTATGCCTGGCAACTGTTTGTGCCGTTGCCGGGGGAGGCGTTGTTGGTGGCGCAGGGGGTTGTGCCGGATTCGGCCGTTTTGCAGTCAGCGTGGGAAGAGGTGGTTCGGCCGTTTTTGCAAAGCTGCTCGTTAATTGTGCCGCAAACCACCCCACCTGCCGCTTACCACCGCTCTGACCACACGCCCTACCTGGCGGATTTGCTGCGCGAAATGCAGGAAGTGGCCCGGTTAGACGCGGAAGCGGTGTGGTGAGGTAGAAAAATGGTGGGTTCTTTGGGAACTCACGGGGGGTGACAACCAATAAAACGTGAAACGTGAAACGTGAAACGTGAAAGGTAAAACGTGAAATTTGCCTGGTCACGTTTTACGTTTCACGGCAAACCCCACAAAATCCGAAAGACCCAAATTGTGAACAAGGGGAAATCTCTAATCTCTAATCTCTAAATTTTTTGCTGGGGCAACGATGTTTACTGCCCCTACGATTACTTTGGCCCAGGTGTGAAAGAGGTGGC
>CAZPEJ010000970.1:0-1665 GCA_964585465.1 uncultured Ardenticatenaceae bacterium | reverse complement strand
ACGTTTCACGACAAACCCCACAAAATCCGAAAGACCCATCATACTTTAATACATGATACACAATCCACAATACGCAACACTCCCCAAACTCGCTATAATTACCCTGTTATGAAAACACCCGCAGGCCAAGAATGCCGCTTTTACTACCAAAATTTTCACCGGGGGCGTTCCGACCAGGAGTGCCGCCTCATTCAAAACAACCCCAACTCTCCAGAATGGCGACCGCAAGATTGTAGCAGTTGTCCGGTACCAGAAATTTTGCGGGTAAATAGTAGCCCGCATCTGGTTTTAGAAGGTACGATCCGAAGTCGTTTGTTGGGCTTTCGCCGCAGTGTGGAGGTAACGGCTTTTTGCAGCCGCCACCTGGTGGATGTGACACAGCCCCAGGCAGGTTGCCCCCAATGTGCGATGGAACGTCCTGGTTTGCGCGAGCTTTTTGAGGAAAGGGAGTAACATTAGACATTACGGGGATTAACTTTATGTCGCGCAGAGACGCGGAGACGCAGGGAGAAAAGACCCTCTGCGCGTGAAACCTTATTTCCAACAACCTCTCAAAAGGGGAGACAAAAGTATTTGAATGGCACCGATTGATTGGTTTTGACCCGCGAAAACCCGTCAAACCCGCGTTCCATTCAAAATCTACAAAGATAGTATTATGACAATTCGTGCTGTTTTATTTGATTTGGATGACACGCTGTTGGGTAACAGTATGCAGGCGTTTATGTCTCGTTATTTTGCGCTGCTGTCGGAACATGCCCAGCGGTATCTGGCGCAAGATCAGTTTTTACGGGAGTTATTAGCTGCTACCAGGGCTATGATGGAAAACACAGATACGGCCGTTACCAATCGGCAACGGTTTTGGTCTGTTTTTCAGCAGCGCACCGGGTTAGACCCGGCCGAATTAGAACCCTATTTTGACCAGTTTTACCGTGAACAATTTAACCTGATGCAACCCGAAACCCAATTGCGCCCGGTAGCCGCCGAACTGGTGCAAACCTGTTTCGACCGGGGCTTAAAAGTCGTAATCGCCACCAACCCGATGTTTCCCGCTACTGCCATTGAACAACGCCTGACCTGGGCAGGTGTGCCTGTTGAGAAATTTCCCTTTGATTTAGTTACCACCTACGACAACATGCACGCCACCAAACCGCAACCTGTTTATTACCAAGAAATTTTGTCACACATCGGCTGTTCCCCGGCAGAGGCGTTGATGGTGGGGGATGATTGGAAAAACGATATTCAACCAACGGCCGTTTTGGGGCTATTCACCTATTGGATTAACTACGCTGGCAACCCACCACCCGATCCATCCCTGCTCACCGCGCAAGGCACGTTAGAAGATTTGTACGATGCCATCCAATCTGGTTGGTTAGAGCAACCCAGGGGGTAAACCATGCAAGAACCACCCCCTGTGGCCCAATTGTTATCGGAACTGGCTTCTTTTGCTGCCGCAATTTCCCAGGCGACCACGTCTCATCTGGTGGATTGGCACAAACGCCCCCAAGCGGCCGAGTGGTCATTGACGGAGTTGATGTGCCATTTGCGTGATGTGGAGCAAGAGGTTCACCAGCCCCGTTTCCGCGCCTTAATTGCCGCCGATAATGCCTTTATTCCGGGGGTTGATGCGGATGAATGGGTGGAACAGCGACAATACCATGAACAAAA
>CAZPEJ010000969.1:0-1669 GCA_964585465.1 uncultured Ardenticatenaceae bacterium | reverse complement strand
ACTCTCGGCCGAAGATTGGCAGGTGGTGACGCGCAAATTCAAACAAATTTTCCGCACCTACACCGGCCGCGACTTCCCGATTGACCCCTACGAACAACTAAACCTGGCAACGGAAGCGGTATTTAAGTCGTGGAATGGCAAACGGGCGGTGGATTATCGGAATGCGGCTGGCATCGCCCATGATTTGGGAACGGCCGTTAATATCCAAACTATGGTCTTTGGTAACATGGGTGACGACTCGGCTACCGGGGTGGCCATGAGCCGCAACGCCTCCACTGGCGAGATTGAAATTGAAGGCGACTTTCTGGTGAAAGCCCAGGGTGAAGACGTGGTAGCGGGCATTCGCCTGACCCAACCTATGTCTGACCTGAAGAAACAGATGCCCGTCCTCTACAACGAATTTGCCCAAATTGCCCACAAACTGGAAAAACATTACCGCAATATGCAAGATATGGAGTTCACCATCGAGCGCGGCAAATTGTGGCTGCTACAAACCCGTGACGGTAAACGCACGGCTCAAGCAGAGGTTCGTATTGCCGTTGATATGGTAGAAGAAGGGCTGATCACCAAAAAGGAAGCCGTAAAACGGGTGAAACCGGCCCAGGTAGACTTTTTCCTGCACCCCCAACTGGAAAGCACAGCCCGCAAAGCCACCAAGCCCTTTGCCACCGGGTTGAATGTGTCCCCCGGAGCGGCCGTTGGTATGGTAGCTTTTGATGCAGATACGGCCGAACGCTGGGCCAAACAAGAGGGCAAACATGTGATCATGGTGCGCCCTGAAACCAAACCGGACGATGTACACGGCATGTTAGCCGCCCAGGGCATCCTCACCAGCCGGGGTGGCCGCACCAGCCACGCGGCTCTGGTGGCGCGACAATTTGGAAAACCGGCCGTTGTAGGCGTGAGCGAACTGGAAATTGACCTGGATGCCCGCGAGATGAAAGTAGAAGAGTTGATCATTAAAGAAGGGGAATGGATCTCGCTGGATGGCAACACGGGTGAGGTGTTTGTGGGTAAACTGCCCACCGTTGTGCCAGACATCAGCAACCCCTACCTGATGAAACTGCTCAGTTGGGCCGACGAAATCCGCACCATTGGTGTATGGGCTAACGCCGACTACCCCCGCGATGCCAAACGCGCCCGCGAGTATGGGGCACAGGGCATTGGCCTCTGCCGCACGGAGCATATGTTCTTTGAGACGGAACGCCTGCCCATTGTGCAGCAGATGATTATGGCAAAAACCGCTACCGAACGGAACGAAAGTTTGGACAAACTGCTACCTCTGCAACGGGGCGACTTTGAAGGTTTGTTCCGGGCCATGGATGGCCTGCCGGTCATCATCCGCCTGATTGACCCACCACTACATGAGTTTTTGCCCGCCTACGAACAGCTGGTGCAAGACCTGGCCGATTTGAAGGTACGGCTGCAACATTTCCACACTCTGAGCGAGATTGATGCAGCCCTTTCGGAGATTCGGGTGAAACAAAACTTCCTGGAACGGGTGGAAGCCCTGCGCGAAGCCAACCCCATGCTGGGGACTCGTGGGGTGCGCCTGGGTATTCTCATCCCCGAACTGACCAAGATGCAGGTACGGGCAATTTTTGAAGCGGCTTGTAAATGTGCCAGAGAAGGGGTGGATGTACATCCAGAGGTGATGATTCCGCTGATC
>CAZPEJ010000968.1:0-1671 GCA_964585465.1 uncultured Ardenticatenaceae bacterium | reverse complement strand
GTTTCACGGCAAACCCCACAAAATCCGAAAGACCCATATCACAATTACGGGGGTGGTGACAAGGGGAATGTATTGCGTAAATTTGTTGTTCGAGGTCTGGGGTGAATGGTATGAGGGTGGAAGGGTAAATTGGCTCTTGTGCCAGCAGTTGGCTTGTTTTAGAGTTACAGTGATTTAGACACATGATGGAGGTTGTATGACAAAAATAGAAGTGGAAAAAATCGGCCGTTTTCAAAGCCTGCACCAGGGGCCAGGGGCATTTGTAATTCCCAATGTGTGGGATGCGGGATCGGCTCAATTGATGGCCGGGCTGGGTTTTCTGGCCCTGGCAACCTCTAGCGGGGCCTCGGCAGCTACCCTGGGGCGGCAAGATGGGCAGGTGACGCGGGCGGAGGCGTTGCAGCAGGCACGAGAAATTGTGCTGGCGACAGATTTACCGGTATCGGCCGATTTAGAAAAAGGGTTCGGTGATACCCCAGAAGTTGTGGCCGAAACTATCCGTCTGGCGGCCGAAGTGGGGCTGGCAGGGGCTTCCATTGAAGATGCGACCAACGACCCTGACCAGCCGTTGTATGATTTTGACGTGGCGGTGAAGCGAGTGGCCGCTGCTGCCCAGGCAGCACGTTCCTTACCTGTCCCCTTTGTTTTAACGGCGCGAGCCGAAAATTATTTGCATGACCGGGCAGACCTGGCAGACACCATTCGGCGGTTACAAGCGTTTGCCGAGGCGGGGGCAGATGTGTTATTTGCCCCGGGGTTGCCCGATTTAACGGCCGTTCGTGCGGTGTGTTCGGCCGTTTCTAAACCTGTCAACTTTATGGTGGGGATTCGCGGCCGTTCGTTTACCGTCGCCGAGTTGGAAGCGGCCGGAGTGCGCCGCATCAGTTTGTCTAGCTCGTTGTACCGCGCGGCCATGAGCGGCCTGTTTGCTGCCGCCCAAGAGGTGAAGGAGCAGGGGACTTTCTCTTATCTGGAACGGATTATGGTGACTGCGGAACTGGAGAAGTGGCGCGGGGTGGGGAGGTAGGAACACCTGTATAGATATGAACTTTGGGAACGATTCACCGCAAAGGCGCAAAGAAAAGAGAAAACCTTTTGCGAATCGTGTCACAAACCATTTAGTCGTCTCGAACTTCGGCCGTTACTGTGACCTCCCCTGCCTGGGCAAAACGGAGCGTTAACTCAATCTGTTGTCCTGCTTGCAACGGCTCGGTGACACCCATAAGCATGATGTGATACCCCCCTGGTTTAAGTTCTGCCTGCCCATTCCCTGGCACCACAATGCCCTGCACGGGCGACATTTGCATCATCCCGCCGGACTCTGAGGTTTGGTGGATTTCTGTCATCATGGCAACATCGCTGCGAACAGAGAGTAACTCATCGTCGGAACGGCCGTCATTGACCAAGGTCATATAAACAGCCCCCATGCTATTTGCCATCGGGGAAGTCCTGGCCCAGGCATCGGTGACAGAAATAGAACCACCTTCACCGCTCTCGCCGCCGCCACAGGCCACCAAGAAGACCAGTAATCCTATCCATGTTACAAATTGTTGATAACGTCTCATCTTGTTTCCTTACAAATACACAATAGACATTATTGGAAATAAAAACTTTGTAAATTTCATGTCATGCCTTCGATAAACTCAGGACAGGTCTGAGCGTAGTCTTCGG
>CAZPEJ010000967.1:0-1673 GCA_964585465.1 uncultured Ardenticatenaceae bacterium | reverse complement strand
GTGGTGGCGATTCCCAATGGGCATACGGCCGACGGGGATTTTACTTTTGTGCCCTATCGGTTTACATCGTTGCATATGGTTTGTCAGCAGTTAGGCAAGTTGTTGGGGAGATGGGAGATAGGAGATTAGAGATTGGTATCGCTCCATTATCCGCCAGAAGGGAGGGGGACAATTTCGTTGTCTGGGGGGGTGGATTCGTCTGCTTGCATGGCTATCAAGATGGGTAGGAGGAGCAGGTTTAAAAAAGCCAGGGTGCCAAAAATCCAGCGAAAATCTATCAAGTCTATTAAGCCGGTGGTGGTGGCCTGACCAACGGCCGTTCCGATGTTGGAGATTGCCATAAAAATTGCGAACTGCCCGGCTCCCATGCGTGGATCAGATTTTGCCATTGCCAGGGTGACGTAGACGAGTTCGGACATAGCCAGGCAAAACCCCCATAGGATAATGACGATAAAGATGGTGTTTAAAGTGTTGGTAAAGGCGATGAGTAACAAAACGGTGGAGACAATAACGGCCGTTCCCTTGCCCTGGCGCAAAATAGGCATCCAACGTAACATCACCACCCCAACGGCTGCCCCAATCAACATACCCAATCCGGCCAGTGCGGCCACATCACCTACCTGGGTGATGGTTCCACCCAATCCCTCGTTGGTAAACAGGGTGACAATGGCGTTGGCTCCGTAGACGGTGATGGAGTAAATAATGGCGTAGAGGGAAAAACGGCCGATTTCTGGCCGCCGCAACCCTTCTAATGCCTGCCAGCTAAAGGTTTTGGCAGGGGGGCGTTCGTGTGGTTCTTGTACCCGGCGTAAAAAGGGTTGTGGTAACAAACTGAGCAGTGTAACCAGCCAGAAAACCGTTCCCCAGCCATAGGCTTCGATTAAACGGCCGTATAAAGCGGAAAACGCCACCAACCCCATCGCCCGCCCCAATACCATCACCCCCTGGACAATTCCCTGTTCGGCTGCCGGAGTTACGTCAATGGCTAACCCGTCAGTAGTTGTGTCGTACAATGCCACACCAGATGCAATAAACAGGGCCATACAAACAAACCAAGGGTATTGGGCGACTGGCTGCACAAAAGAGGCAGTTGAACTGCCTATGGTTACCAGCCATAACCCGGCAGCGATATAGGGCACCCGGTGCCCCCGCCCCAACCATCGCAGTCGTTGTAATTCTACTTTGTCGCTTAAAAGGCCAAACCCGATTTTGAGAATGAAGGGGAGTAATAACAATCCATTCAATAAAGAGAGTTGAGCCGCCGAGGCCCCAAATTGGCGTAAATAGAGGTTATTGAATACTAACACGTAAGAGAGCATTGCTCCTTGAACGAAATAAAGCAGGCCAAAGATAAATAAACGGCCGATTTTTGTTTGTGTAATTGACATAAATTACTGCCTGAGCCGACAAGTTGATGACCAGGATAACCGACAAGTCACTGCCAACTGTGTAGCAAAAGGGAATCATAATCCCACATGCCATGAGAATCAACTAGATTGTTATCGAATCGTGGTATTTGTTGGCTGCTGATAAATCTGAACGGTGCGAAATTCGTCGGTTATGACATGAAACAAGATAAAGTGTGCTGCAATATATTGATTGACCTGCTCTATCTCGGTTGGTGAAAGCTGTAGAAAAACGGGGTGATCAAAGATTAAATACTCACTTTCGTC
>CAZPEJ010000966.1:0-1686 GCA_964585465.1 uncultured Ardenticatenaceae bacterium | reverse complement strand
ATTCGAGATTGGTCAATCTCTAATCCCTAATCTCCAATCTCACCCGACACCCGCAGATGTTTTGTTGGTTATAGAACAGACATTTTAGGAACCCCTAAAACGGTTTGAGTTGTTACCCAAGTTTACTGTTGCCAGTTTCCTGCCGTTTGGCCCAGGCTTGTAATAGTCGGTCTAAAACAATTGCCATAAACACAATGGCTAACCCGGCCTCGATGCCGCGCCCCATTTGGCTGCGGGCCAACCCGTTGACAGCCTCTAATCCCAACCCGGCTCCACCCACCATCCCGGCGATGACCACCATTGAAAGCACCATCATGACACATTGATTGACCCCGGCCATGATGGAGGGCAGGGCCAGGGGGAGTTGAATTTTGAACAGGGTTTGGCGCGAAGTGGAGCCGAAAGCGGTGGCGGCTTCGATAATTTCTGATTCTACCTGGTGGATTCCTAAACTGGTGAGGCGAATGGCGGGTGGCAAGGCGTACAAAACGGAGGCTATGATGCCAGGTACCCGGCCGATATTAAACAACATAATGACAGGTACCAGATAGACGAAGGTGGGGATGGTTTGCAAAAAGTCGAGAATGGGGAACAAAATGGCTTCTACGGTTCGGTTGCGGGCGGCCCAAATGCCCAGAGGGATGGCCAGAACGAGGGAGAGGATGACGGCTACGATGACCTGGCTGAGTGTTTCCATGGCTAAATCCCAGGTGCCCATTAACCCGATGCAGAAGAGGAGAACGGCCGTTCCCACCGCCAACCGCCAACCCGACACCGCGTAAGCCATCCAGGCAAATAGTAGAATCATCACAGGCCAGGCCAGCCATGTTTGCAGCAGGTTATCGAGCGGGTTGAGCAGGTAAAGGGTGATAAAGTCGCTGAACGGGCCAGTGCCCACACTGAGACCCCCCAGGTTTGTTTCATACAAATTGTCACGCATCCAGGTAACGGCCGAATCTACCGGCTCACGGATGCTGAATTGCCAGGTTTCTGGGAACTGAGCCACGCCCAGAAAACGGCCGATAACCAGCAGCAACAACAAAATGAGCAGGCTGGTGATTCCGTACCGATAACGTTGTACCAGTGGGTGTTGTAACAGGCGGGCTATCCAGCTAGTAAAAACCTCTCCTTCGCGGTAGAGACGGGCGATCCGTTTTTCGATAACAACTGCCAGGGAAAAACGTTCCCAGTTTTGCGGTAACAAGTGGAAGCTAGTTTCGCGCACCCGGCGTTGACCTGACTGGCTGAAGGCAAAACTGACCCGATCCAGCAAAATTGCCAACACCACAATTGCCAGCCCCGCTTCCAACGCTTCGCCAACGCGCAACTTCCGCAACGTGTCCAGCACCACCCGCCCCAGCCCCCCGGCCCCAATTAACGCCGCAATCACCACAATGCCCAAAGCCATCATGATGGTCTGGTTGACACCCGCCATGATGGTGGGCATTGCCAGGGGGATTTGTACTTTGAATAGCAGTTGGCGGCGGGTGGAGCCAAAGGCGGTAGCAGCTTCAACTGCTTCATGGGGCACCTGGCGAATGCCCAGGCTGGTGAGGCGAATGGCGGGGGGAATGGCGTAGATGACGGTGGCAACCACGCTGGGCACGCGGGCAATGCCAAAAAAGAGGACGACGGGGATGAGGTAAACAAAAGCAGGCATGGTTTGCATGGCATCTAGAATCGGCC
>CAZPEJ010000965.1:0-1689 GCA_964585465.1 uncultured Ardenticatenaceae bacterium | reverse complement strand
CCAGGATGAACAACGAACAAAACCACAAACAACTGGGCACCACCCTCTGGGCCATTGCCGACCAACTGCGCGGGGCGATGAACGCGGACGACTTCCGCGACTACATGCTCTCTTTCCTGTTCCTGCGCTACCTGTCGGACAATTACGAAACGGCCGCCAGGCGGGAACTGGGGCCAGATTACCCAAATAACCAGGGGCAACCTGATAAAGTACCGCTTCAACAATGGTATGACCGCAACCCAGACGACATTGCTGACTTTGAAAAGCAGATGAGGCGCAAGGTGCATTATGTGATCAAGCCCGAATACCTGTGGGGCAACATTGTCGAAATGGCCCGCACCCAGAATGAAGAACTGTTGCACACCCTGGAAAAGGGGTTTAAGTACATCGAGAACGAATCTTTTGCCAGCACCTTCCAGGGGTTGTTTTCGGAAATCAATCTGGACTCGGAAAAACTGGGCAAACGTTATCCCGAACGTAATGCCCGGCTGTGTACCATCATCAAAAAGATCGCCGAAGGGTTGGCGAATTTCTCCACCGATAGCGATACCCTGGGGGATGCTTATGAATACCTGATCGGTCAGTTTGCCGCCGGTTCCGGCAAGAAGGCGGGGGAGTTCTATACACCCCAGCAGATTTCCAGCATTCTGTCGGGTATTGTCACCCTGGACAGCCAGAACCCCAGCACCGGCCGCAAAAAACAACTTAAAAGCGTGTTCGACTTTGCCTGTGGCTCTGGCTCCCTGTTATTGAATGTACGCCAACGGTTGGGCGCGCATGGCATCGGCAAAATCTACGGCCAGGAGAAGAATATCACTACTTACAACCTGGCGCGCATGAATATGCTGCTGCACGGGGTGAAGGATTTGGAGTTTGAGATTGTCCACGGTGACACCCTGACCAATGACTGGGAGATGCTCAAGGAAGCCAACCCTGCCAAAAAACCAACTTTCGACGCGGTGGTGGCTAATCCCCCCTTCAGCTACCGTTGGGAACCGACGGAGGCATTGGGTGAGGATGTACGCTTCAAAAATTATGGGCTGGCCCCAAAATCGGCCGCTGACTTTGCCTTTTTACTGCATGGTTTCCATTACCTGGCTCAGGAAGGGACAATGGCGATTGTTTTGCCCCATGGGGTGCTGTTCCGGGGCGGGGCGGAGGAGCGCGTCCGGCGCAAGCTGCTAAACGACGGCCATATTGATACCGTGATTGGCCTGCCTGCCAATCTGTTTTACTCTACTGGCATTCCTGTCTGTATTTTGGTGTTGAAAAAGTGCAAGATGCCCGACGATGTGCTGTTCATCAATGCCAGCGAACATTTCGAGAAAGGCAAGCGGCAAAACCGCCTGCTGCCGGAGCATATTGACAAGATTATTGATACGTACCAGTTCCGCAAAGAAGAAGAACGTTACGCCCGGCGTGTCTCGTTGGAAGAGATCGCCACAAATGATTACAACCTGAACATCTCACGGTATATCAGTACGGCCGTATCGGAGGAAGAAATTGACCTGGTGGCGGTGAATTCCAAGTTGGTTGACCTGGAGGAAAAAATCGAGGCGGCCACAAAGAAACACAATGAGTTCCTCAAGGAGCTTGGTTTACCGCTGTTGCCCCAAAGGTGAAAAATAATTGGACCATGATAAAGGGCGTTTCGTTGTAGAAGCAGAAACATCACAGCATACCTTCATA
>CAZPEJ010000964.1:0-1689 GCA_964585465.1 uncultured Ardenticatenaceae bacterium | reverse complement strand
AGGCAACAAGGTGTATAGGGTGGTTTGGTGTATCCGTCCTTGTTCGTCACAGAGATAGACAGGGATGTCGTCGGCAAACTCGGCCAATACCTGGCGACAGGCTCCGCAGGGTGAACCACCGTTCGCTGTGCAGACGGCGACAGCCACAATTTGCCGCGCTCCTTCGCTGACGGCTTTGAAAACGGCCGTTCGTTCGGCACAGTTGGTCAACCCATAAGAGGCATTTTCCACATTCACACCGGTAAAAATACGGCCGTCACTGGTCAAAACGGCCGCTCCCACCAGATAGTGTGAATAGGGTGCATACGCCTGTTGCCGCACAACCATGGCGGCTTGAATCAGGTGGTTTTGTTGCTCGTTGTTCATCATACTCCCTTTACATAACGGGCTGGGGAATTAGGGATTAGAGATTGGAGATTGTTAATTTTTAGTAACGATTCACGGCAAAGGCGCAAAGGGTGCAAAAAAAGAGAAAACCTTTGTATTCTTTGCGTCCTTTGCGGTTAAATCCCAGAGAGGCTGAACTGTTACAATTTTTAATCTCCTGGTTTTCCGGCATACAGGTGAGTAAACGGAGAAACTGTGGTGTGGCTGGGAACGGCCGTTTCCTCCACCACCGCCTGTGTAACCCGGCAGCCTTCGCCAACCTGGGCATGGCGCAAAATAACATTGGGGCCAATGATACAATCTTCGCCGATAGTTGTCTTGCCCTGCAAAAAGCTGTTGGGCCAGATGACCGTGTCCCGCCCAATCACCACATCCGGGTCAATATAGGTGTTGTCTGGGTCAATCAGTGTGACCCCGTTTGCCAGCCAATGGCGGTTGGCCCGGCGGCGAAACGCTTTTTCCACTTCCACCAATTCCTGGCGGGTGCCTGCGCCCAGCCGTTCATCCGGGTCGTCGGTGATAATGGCTTCTACCAGGCGGTTTTGGCTGGCAGCCAGGGAAATCATGTCGGTGAGGTAATACTCTTCGCCACGCCGCGCCTGACGTAACGGTAGATGGTGGATGTTTTCCCACAGCCAGGCGGCATCAAAACAGTAAACTCCAGCGTTTTGCTCCCGAATAGCCAGGAGATCGGCCGTATTCGGCCGTTTTTGCGCTTCAGCCACTTCTACAATTTCACAAACACGGCCGTTTTCATCCCGCACCACCCGGCCCAAAGAACTGGTTGGCTCTCCCATCACCGACAACATCACCACAGCGGCACCTGTTTCTGTCTGTTTGGCCGCCAGTTGCCGCAAACTCTCCTGCCGCAACATGGGCATATCGCCATAGGTGACAGCCAGTTGCCGCGCCTCGCGCCAGCCAGGGAAAGCAGCATAACACACCATGACCGCGTGCCCTGTGCCCATCGGTTTGGCCTGCACCACATACCGGGCGCGGTTGCCTATCAACGCTTTTACACCTTGTTCACCAGGGGCAATCACCACTACCGGGGGGAAGGGGGATAGGTTTTCGGCCGTTTCAAAGACGTGCATCACCATTGGTTTACCACCCACTTCATGCAGAATCTTCTGTTTCTTTGAGTTCATACGAACGCCTTGTCCGGCGGCCAGGAGGAGAATTGTTAATGTCATAGGAGTTATCAAAAGGTAGGTGGTTAGGGATTAAATTAGGAAAGACGCGAAACGCGTTTTCATATTTGTTTGGTAATTACTTAAAGCTAAAATTAGAAAATTATTCCTG
>CAZPEJ010000963.1:0-1690 GCA_964585465.1 uncultured Ardenticatenaceae bacterium | reverse complement strand
TCTGTTTCTATCCGATGCCTGTGATGGATGAAAATGACATTTGTCAGCCAACCAGCTGTGTAACCTTCTAGTATCAGTACCTGGTCATCAGTAGGGGAATTACCAGAGGAAACGTAGCTTCAAAAACTTGATGAGAACTTACGAAAACCTGTACCAGGTAGATTAACAATAGAAGATGTCCGTGCAGCGGTGTAGGGACGCAGAGATTTTCTCTCGGTGAAACGCTGTATCTGCCCGCTATGCTCTCTGCGTCACTTCCCCACCGGGCCACAAACAGAACCCTTCAAACTTCTTAACAATTCCTGAATAACTTTTGTTTATCCTTTTGTGACGATTCAACCTCTCTGGAGATATGATGAGCAAGACGATTTTAGTGGTAGATGACGAAGAAAGATTGGTTTCGCTGGTGAAGGCATATCTGGTGCAGGAGGGGTTTCGGGTGGTGGTAGCCAATAACGGCCGTTCTGCCCTCTTTGTGGCTCGCCAGGAAAAACCAGACCTGATTGTATTGGATGTGATGATGCCGGAGATGGATGGGTATGAGTTTTTGCGTCTCAATCAAAAGGAACGAAATACCCCGGTCATTTTATTAACTGCCAAAATTGAGGAACCAGACAAAGTATTAGGGTTAGAACTGGGAGCCGATGATTACATCACCAAACCATTCAGCCCCCGCGAACTGACTGCCAGAGTGCGGGCTGTGTTGCGGCGTATGAGTAAAACGGAAACGGCCGATTCCGTGTTACGGGCTGGTGATTTACTGCTGGATAAATCGGGGCGTATGTGCAAACGTAACCATCAAACCATAGACCTCACCCCGTCGGAATTCGACTTATTGGCCTGTTTTATGGCAAGCCCCGGCCGGGCCTTTTCCCGCCTCGACTTATTAGAACAGTTACAAGGCACCGCTTACGAAGGATATGAACGCACCATAGACGTACATATCCGCAATTTACGCACCAAAATTGAACCCGATCCCCGCAACCCTCGTTACATCGAAACTGTATACGGCATTGGCTACCGTTTTGCACCTGATTAAGAAAAAGAGATTAGGAATTGGAGCTTTGGCATTTTTTAATCTCTAATCTCCAATCTCTGACCTTCCCACTGTCATGCGCTCACTCACCTTCAAACTCACCCTGGCTTTTGTTTTTGTGGTTCTGGTTGGCACCCTGCTCATGGCCTTATTGGCCGTTTTTACCACCGCACGGCAGTTTGACCAGTTTGTGGCAGACCAACAACAGGCCAACATGATAACCAACCTGGCCGATTATTATCGGATGTATGACACCTGGGAAGGAGTAGAAACCGTCATGCCCTTTATGACGCGCCCCTATCAACATGGAGGCCCACCCCAGGATCAGGGCAATACACCTCCCAGGGTGTCATCTGTTTTGTTAGATCCGCGCGGCAAGGTCGTTATACAAGGTTTGGGTTTTCGATCTGGGGAGGTGGTTTCTGCCGAACGACTATTAGATGCGGTTCCGATTGTGGTAGATGGGGTGGAAGTCGGCCGTTTATTGCTCAGTAACAATACCCAACAACGTAACCTGGAAGAGGCAGAATCCCTGTTTTTGCTGCGGGTCAATCGTCTCATACTCGTCAGCGCGTTGGGTGGAACGGCCGTTTCCCTTCTCCTGGGTATGGGTCTGGCCCGCACCCTCACCCGACCTGTGCAAGAACTCACTGC
>CAZPEJ010000962.1:0-1696 GCA_964585465.1 uncultured Ardenticatenaceae bacterium | reverse complement strand
TGCCCGTGCCCTGGGGATTGAACTATGCCACGCCCCCGATAGCACGGCTGTAGCCATCGCCGAACACACGCTGCGTCAGTTATTACTGCTGGTAAGCAAATTTAATGATGGCAGTTTGGCGGGTAAAACCCTCGGCCTGATTGGTTTTGGCCGCATCGCCCAACAGGTTGCCAAACGCGCCCGCGCCTTTGACATGCGAGTGATTGTCAACCAGCCCCGCCTGACCCCAGAACTGGCTCTTTCGGCCGGGGCAGAAGCCACTGACCTGATCAAACTGCTGCAAGAGGCTGATTTTGTCAGTTTGCACATTCCGTTTAACCCCGAAACCCGCACCATTTTGGGGGCAGCGGAACTGGCACACCTGAAACCAACCGCCTGCCTCATCAACCCCGGTCATACCGACCTGGTAGATGAAGTAGCTTTATTGGAAGCATTGGGAAACGGCCGAATCACAGCCGCCGCCCTTTCCTCCTTTCCGGCCGGGGCCACCCCCACCCCCCACGCCACTGCCCTTCGCAACCACCCCCATGTGATTACCGCCCCCCATGTCACCACCATTATTGGCAGCCGCCAGAAAGACATTGACCTGGCGGTGGCTCGTCAGGTGGCCGCCCTGTTGCAAGCGGGCCAGGCCAGGGAAACGTTGTCGTTGGAATTGGTGCCCACCGAACTGGTTATTCCCCACGAACAGATTGATGAAAAACGGGTACGACGACTAATGGAACGGTTGGACGAAGACGGCCGTTTAGTCAATCCTCCCCTCACCACCTACTGGAATGGCAAATACATTGTCCTGGATGGAGCCACCCGCACCACTGCCTTCAAATGGGCCGGGTACCCCCACCTCATTGTGCAAGTGGTTCCGGCCGACCAGGAAGGGTTTACCCTGCACACCTGGTATCACGCCATCTCCAGCGACAAATCCTTTGACCACCTGCTGCAACACCTGGAAACCATCGCCGGGTTGCGCCTCTCGCCCTTGCCCGGCAGCAAAATTCCCACCGTCTTCCAGACAGAATCTGCCCTTTGTTATCTGCTGGATCGTAACGGACAGGCCACTCTGTTCCAGACCGCCGCCGGGTATGACCGACTGCTGGTGATGAATGAAGTTGTCGCCGCCTACACCACCTGGGGGGATGTAGAACGCACCCTGCTCACAGATTTGCCCCGCTTGCTGGCCCAATTCCCCCGCATGACGGCCGTTGCTGTGTTCCCCCAATTCAACCCAACCACCGTATTTGATGTTGCCAGTCGTGGGGAGTTACTACCGGCCGGGTTAACTCGTTTCCTCATCCCTGGGCGCATTCTCCGCCTGAACGCCGACCTGGCCCGCCTGAAAAAAGAAGAACCCCTCACCGCCAAACGGGCCTGGTTTAACCAATTCCTGGAAGAGAAACTAGCCCGCAGCCGCCTGCGTTACTATCAGGAACCCGTCGTCCTGCTTGACGAATAAACGTGAAACCCCTCCTATCCTCCCCCCATTCACAATTCACCATTCACAATTCACAATTCACGATTAGAAACGGCCGTTTCCCCTTTTTAACCACAAACTTTTAACCACAGATGACACGGATAATATGGATTGGCACGGATTTAGCCTCCCCCCATTCACAATTTACCATTCACAATTCACAATTTACGATTAGAAACGGCCGTTTCCTTTTTTTAACCACAAACTTTTAACCACAGATGACAC
>CAZPEJ010000961.1:0-1717 GCA_964585465.1 uncultured Ardenticatenaceae bacterium | reverse complement strand
CGGCTGCTGCGGCAGAGCAAAGAAGCCAATAACATTCCCAGTGAGGCCAAAAAGAGATAACGGCCGAATGCCCCATGTGTTTGTGCGGTGCCGCCACCAAATACTGACAGGGCGATTAAATAAAGCAATACACAGCAGCCAAGAAAGATGAGCCAGGCCAGCCCAGTGTGAATACGAGCAAAAAACGGTTTCATGAACAAATCTCCTTTGATGATAGCCGACACCAAAAACAGCAGTGGAAAAAACAAACAGGCTCAGCCATGCCCCGCTGCACCATCCGTTCATAAGATGGGCTGTTTGCCATTTGCCCCGATACAGCTTGAATTGCACTCACCTTCACCTTCCCTTGTTGATTGAAGATATGTAACAGACAGTGTACCGTTCCCGGTTTCCCGATGTCATGGGGGCAGGCTCCTATTTGGTTTGGGAAAAATGAAGGGGTAGAAGCAGGGGCGATGGAGAAGCGCACCCTGCTCAGGGGGAGGGGTGTTTCACAAGTGCCACAGGTCGGCACAATTCAGGTCGTCGCAGGCGGTGAGTGCTTTTTGCAGCATGGGCAACCATACCCATTGGGTGGCTGGGTTGACCCCGCCGCGACAGTATTCGACGGCGATGTAAACGCCCATGCCTAAACAAAGCCGGTAATCGTCCCACAGTTGTTCCCAACGGTAGCCCTGCACGCCGCGACGGAGGAGGGTTTGGTGGTAGTGGTGCAGAATCGGCCGTTCCCACTGGCGGCGTGGTTCGGGTTCCCATTCCAGGGCAATGGCGTAGGCGAGGTCGTAAACGCCCAGCCAGGTGGTGAAGCTCCAGTTGAAGGGTTGGCGGTCAATGAGGTATAACGGCCGTTCTCCCTCACGCGGCACCATGATGTTGTAACAGCCCGCGTCGCCATGAAAGATGGTAAAGCCGTTGAGGTCTTGCGAGCGGTTGATCATCGCCTGGGGATGGTGGGCCAAGAGGTGACGAATGGCGGCCGGCCAGTGGGGTTGCAGTTCGTTGGCAAGCTGGCTGATGATAGGCTCCGCACCCGGTTCGGCAATGGCAACAAAGTGGCGAATGTGGGCGGCATCGTGGATGGGGGCGTTGGCGGCGGCTAACGCTGCCGCGCCCCACCATCGGGCGTGCAAAATGGCGAACGCTTCGGCCAGGGCGAGGCCATACTCTAGCGTGGGTGTCTGGCTACAGGCGGCTTGGTGGGTGGCGGCTACGTCCTCCAGCAGCAGGTGGTAGCGGTGGCGGGTGGGGGAATAACGGCCGTTATAACAACGCAGCAGCGGGGCATCCGGCACGTCTACATAATCGCGCAGGTAATAATCCACTTCTGACCCGCCAAAATATTCACCGTCGCCGAGGTCGGTGTTGACCAGCTTGAGGAAGAGGCGTAACGGCCGTTCTCCCTGCGCGTCTGGGGCGTAGGTGAGTTGCAGCGAGCCGCTTTCAGACCAGTTGCCCTGTCCGCTGTTGATGGAAACGGCCGTTACCGTTCCCTGGGTGAGAGCACCGGATTGGGTGAGAACGGCCGTTAACCATTCCGGTGTCACTTGTGCCAAATGCGTTATAACCTGATCCAACATAAGGGTTTACCCCAACGAAAAACGACTGCTTAATGATAGAATCTCAATGTCAACCATGCGACCGTTTTTGTCAAAGTCTAAAATAACTTGAGTTTAGAGTTCGTTAATGACTGAATAGATTAGAACATTAACAAAAAAGA
>CAZPEJ010000960.1:0-1720 GCA_964585465.1 uncultured Ardenticatenaceae bacterium | reverse complement strand
GCCGTTCTATCTGGTGGCGGACGATGTTGATGTAGCGTTCTTTTTCGGCCGTTTCCAGCGAAAAATCAAACAGTAAATCCAGGTGGCTTTGAATAATTTGCAACGGGTTGTTAATCTCGTGTGCCAATGCCGCCGCCATCAGCCCCAGGGTTGCCAGCCGTTCGGCGCGAATGGCCCGCTGTTCTGACCATTTGCGGTTGGTGATGTCGCGCACAATGCTCAACACCTCGTTTTCGCCACACACCACAAGGCGGGCTTCGTAGTTCCGCAGGACATTCTTAACAGGCAACTGGTACTCCATCAGTTGCAAATTGCCCGTTTGTAAGGCCCGTTCGATATGTTCCAATATCTGGTCAGCCACATCCGGCGGCAAAATCTCCCGCACATTTTTGTGCAAAAACTCACTGGGGGGCACAAACGGGTTTAGCTCTTTGGAAAGCTCATACCCCAAAACGTTGCCTTCTCCATCAAACTGCAAAATCAAATCGGGGATGGCTGCCAGAAAAGCCCGATGTCGTGTCTCTTGGGCTGCTAGAGTGGTCAGGGTTTGCTGCAAACGGCCGTTTTCCGCCCGCAACACCTCAATTTCTGCTAATAAACGGGAGGGAGTGTTGTCTGACATAGGAGATTGGAGATTGGAAATTAGAGATTGTGAGGCAGCCAATCCCCAATCTCCAATCTCTAATCTCTATTTTATGGCTCAGAAACCGGCCGTTTCCGGCCGTTGATAGGCAATCAAATGGTGCAATGTTCGCAGTTCAATGGGGAAATGGTAAAAGCGGGTGTAATATCGCCAGGCTGCCACCCCACGCAGAATAGCCCGTTGCACCTTGTTCATGCCGGTGAAGGTGGTGGTGGGGTAATAGGCATTCAAAACCCGCTCAAAATCGTGAATCTGCTGCTGCAAATCCCGTTGAATCCAGGGCATAGTGTCGCTGCGCCGCTGTGAAAACTCGCTCCAATCCTCACTCACCCACTCCTCCAGCGTTTTGGGGAAGGCAAACCCCTCCGCCTTCGCTTCCTCATACAAATCACCTTCCAGTGGCACAGGTGTATAGAGGTACATGATGATTTCGCTGGCTGGGTTAATCTGTTTCACCTTGCGGATGAACTCCATCGTTTGCCGCGCATCCGCCACCGCATCGGGCGGGTTGCCCATGACAAAGGAGAGTTCGGGGATGATGTGGTAATTTTTCATCAGCTTCACAATCTCCAGCGTCTTTTCGGGCGACATCTGCCCGCCTTTGTCCATCCGTTTCAGCGTTTCCATTGAGCCGGATTCGGCCCCCAGAAAAACCATTTTTAAGCCTGCGTCGCGCATCAACCGCCAGGTGCGTTCGCTGTATTTTTGCATGGTGTCAATGCGCCCTTCCCCCCACCAGGCAATGTCCAAATTCACCACCCGTTCGCTAAATTCAGCCACGCGGGCTTCGTGGGTGAAGAAGTTATTGTCGTAGAACTCAATGGCGTTGACATGCCACCGTTCTTTGTACAGGTGGGCGATGTGGGAGACAGTTTCGGCCGTTTGTGGCAACCATTTCCCATTCACCAGGTTCACCACCGCGCAGAAATTACAAAAGAAGGGGCAGCCATAAGAGGAGTGATACCCCAACGTGCGCGACCCCAAAAACGTGGGGCGCACATACCGTTGCATATTAGCCCGGTCAAAGTTCCACGCTGGCAACTGTTTAGGGTGTGGCAGCGGTGCCAAGGGGTTGGT
>CAZPEJ010000959.1:0-1735 GCA_964585465.1 uncultured Ardenticatenaceae bacterium | reverse complement strand
GTCGCCAGCCCGCCCCCACCTACACTCACAACCACCTCCGTCATTTGCGGCACATCGGCTAACATTTCCAACCCACTCGTGCCATCCCCTGCCACCACATCGGGGTCATCAAACGGGTGAAAGAGGGTGGCTCCCAGGTCGCGCGCCTCGGCTGCACGGTCAAAAGCTGTTTGAATGGTGGGCACCAGTTCAACCGTTGCCCCATACGAACGGGTGGCATCCAGATAATTTTGTGGGGTGGTGGCGGGCATAAAAATGGTGGCAGGAACACCCAACGTCTGCCCGGCATAAGCCACCCCTTGAGCAAAGTTGCCACCGCTGACAGCCACCACCCCACGCTGCCGTTCCGCTTCGCCCAGGCGCAACATCTTATTAAAGGCGGCACGAGGTTTGAAAGAGCCTGTTTTTTGCAACAACTCCACTTTTAGATACACGTTGGTGCCTAATTGTTGGCTCAGGGTGTGGCTTTTGATCAGCGGGGTGCGGTGAACGTAAGGAGCAATGCGGTTTTGGGCTGCTTCAATCTCTGGCAAATTTATCATGGTGTTTTCCTGGTCTGTGTCAGATCATCAATGGACAGTTTGCTGAAGGGGATTAGAGATTGGAAGACGGCTAATCTCCAATCTCAATAAAAATGCCACAGCGGGCGGTTTAGAGGAACAGGGCGTTAAAGGCTGTTTGCAGGTCGTCGTAAACGGGCAGGGGGGAGAAATCGGCCGTTTCTGGCAATGTTTCCTGTTTTTTCCCCCGCCCCGTTCGCAGCAAAACAGACAGAGCTACCCCGGCGGCTCGCCCGGCCGCCACATCACTTAGGGCATCCCCAATCATGACCGAACGGCTCAGGTCGAGGTGGTGTTCTGCTGCTGCTTGTAACAACATGCCTGGTTCAGGTTTGCGGCACGCACATTGATCCGCTGCTAGATGGGGACAAAGGTAGACGGCATCAATACGGCCGTTTCCTGCCGCCACTTCTTTTACCAATTGGTTGTTAATGGCTGTCGCTTCTTCATAGGAAATAATACCGTGCCCTACCGCCGACTGGTTGGTGACAATGATAATTTTGTAAGGCAAGGTGCGAATGGCAGCCAACGCGGCAATGGCCTGGGGAAAAATCTCTACATCGGCCCAGGAGCGCACATAATTGGCCCGATTTTCAATAATCACGCCATCGCGGTCAAGAAAAATGGCTGGAAAGGTCATGGATGATCTGGGCTACAAAGGCAGAATACATTGGGGGTCATCATGGTGGGGGGAGTTGACCCAGGAACTAACGGGGTAGGCGGCCATTTTTTCGGCAGGATACGGCCGTAACAGGTGCAACGCCTGGTCGGGGTTGGGGCCGGGGTTCAGCCACAACTCATAATCTTCAGGCTCCAGAATAACAGGCATCCGGTCATGAATAGATGACATAAATTCGTTGGGGGTGGTGGTCAGGAGGGTGCAGGAATCTACTTCGCTGCCATCGGAGCCAGTCCACGTTTCCCACAACCCGGCAAAAACAAAGGAACGGCCGTTTGCCAGATGAATATACATGGGTTGTTTTGTTTTCCCCTCTTTTTTCCACTCATAAAACCCATCTGCCGGAATCAAACACCGCCGCCGCTTAAAAGCTGCCCGAAAAGCGGGTTTTTCGGCCACCGTTTCGGCCCGCGCATTGATTAAACTGGCCGATGACCTTGCATCTTTGGCCCAGGAAGGAATTAGTCCCCAATGGAACAAAACCCACTCCCGTTGT
>CAZPEJ010000958.1:0-1737 GCA_964585465.1 uncultured Ardenticatenaceae bacterium | reverse complement strand
TTATTGAGGTAAAAAGAAGAGGAAAACGGCCGTTTATTTCCTTGATGGTGATTAACAGGTCTATATGGCCTGTACAGTAATTTCACCTGGGTCCTGGCAACAAATACTCATCTTAGGCAGGCTATGATATAATTGCATATACAATGATTGTACACACAATTATTTTTGCACTTGGAGGGACCATGATGAAATTTGTTGGACGACAACACGAAATAAAAACCTTAACCACCTTTTACCAATCCCCCTCAGCCGGGTTGTTGATTCTGTATGGTCGTCGCCGCATTGGCAAAACCTGGCTTATCACCCACTTCCTAGACCAGTGCCGTGATGTTTCTATTTTCTATTGGGTGGCGACTACCCACAACCAGGCCTTTCAATTACGAGACTTTTCGCAAGCTATTTTACGCTACGACTCCCGCCTGGCCGGGCCGCCCACAGAGGATTTCACCTTTCCCGATTGGGAAGCCGCTTTACATCACCTGGGCACTATAGTGGCGATGAGTCATCAACCCCATGTCGTTGTGTTAGATGAGTTTACCTATCTGCTCCGCAATGAACCCGCTATCAGCAGTATCTTTCAGAAGATGTGGGACCATCATCTCTCAAAAATCCCCCAATTGAAACTCATCTTGACTGGGTCTCTCATTGGCATGATGGCGCGTCAGGTCTTCTCCTACCAGTCTCCTCTTTATGGCCGGGCTACCGCCCAGATTCGTCTACGTCCCTTGCCCTATGCCGCCCTCATGGAGCTATTTCCCGAAAGGTTGCCTGATGAACGAGTGGCTATTTATGGGGTGACTGGGGGGGTGCCAGCCTACCTGGAACTGTTCACCCGAACTGGCGATTTTGTCACGGCTTTACAGACCCACTGCCTGGTGCCGGGCAGTATTATGATGTCCGACCCAGCTGTAATCCTCTACGAACAACTCCAGGAACCCCAAACGTATGAATCGGTGTTAGCAATGATTGCGGCTGGTTTTCATCAGTGGTCTGAGATCGCCCGCATGGCTGGGGTGGCAGAAACGGCTGTGGGGCACTATCTCAAGCTGTTGCAAGAACTAGAGTTCATTGAACGGCGTGAACCCATCCTGGCTGAACCAAACAGCAAACAGGGGCGGTACTATATCCGCGACCCTTTCTTGCGATTCTACTACCGGTTTGTGGTGCCCCAACTAGGGCCGATTGAGCGGGGATACCAGGTAGCGGCAACAAACAAAATCTATGCTGAGTTACGGCCGTTTCTAGGAACGCATGTCTTTGAGGAGTTATGCCGCGAATGGGTATGGGCTGCTGCCATGAGCGGGCAGTTGGATTTTATCCCTGAAGCTGTCGGTTCGTACTGGCGCATGGCACGAAGTCAAAGTGTGCAATTAGATGTCGTGGCAGCGGCTCCCCGCCAGAAAAAGCTACTTATTGGGGAAGCTAAATGGGGGCGAGAGGCCTTGAGCCGAAATATCTTGACCGATTTGATAGAACGCAGCCAGCGAATGCCACAAGTGACCCAAGGTTGGACAACACAATATATCTTGTTCGCCCGCGAGGGGTTTAGTGAGGCTCTATACCAGGAGGCCAGACACCACAAAGCCCTGCTCATCTCCTTAACACACCTGGAGAAAACCTTAACATGATTCACCGTCCCTATTGCTCCCAGAAAGCCTGGTTCAAAGATGTATCACAAAAAGGCTCCTTTCTTTTTGTTAAAATGACCAAGTAAAAGATTGGTTTGTTTAGTCTACA
>CAZPEJ010000957.1:0-1737 GCA_964585465.1 uncultured Ardenticatenaceae bacterium | reverse complement strand
TCTTTGTCCGTCCTTTATCCTCACTAATGTGTCAATTATATTTAGGACGGGTCAGTAATTCCCTACTGATTACTGATTACTGGGTACTGATACTAAGGCAACAGGCCGGGGTTTGGAAACGGCCAGTCGCGGAAATCTACCAGACAGGAATCGGTATCACGCCAGGGGGGATAACGCTCTAAACTGTGCTGGCTGGCGGCTACCAGGTTGCAGGGTACCACGCCGGGAAATATCCCGTCCCCATAAACCACTATGTCTACTACCTGGTTGTTTTGATTGAGCATTATCACTTCATCGCCGCTGTTGCCCAGTTGAAACAAGGCAGCCGGATCACCCCAGGCGGGGTCGTCTATCAGGTTGGGAACGGCCGAATCGCTCTCCACAATTTCAAAGTGCGGGTTGAAACCATACTCAGCAAAAAAAGCAGTAGCACTGGTAGCTACCACCAGGGTGGCTCCCACTGGCAACAGGGTGCCATCGGGGAAACGGCGCATATCCTCAAAATCGGTGACGTTGACCGCGTCTCCTAGCGCGTATTGGCTCAGGTTGATAACGGCCGTTGTTGGGTTGTGTAACTCCACAAATTCAGCATCATCCGCCCCAAACGGGTCATATAAAACCTCGCTAATCAGCAGGTGGTCGGCCGGGCCAATGTAGTTGTGAGACATAACTGGCAGGTAAAGGCGGTAGGGCCAATCGTGGTCAAACATAGAGGCCAACAAGGTATAGGCTTCGTTAGATTGCACTTGCAAAGCCAGCTCCCGGTTGCCTTTGGAGGCTTGTTCCGTGCCATTAAGGCTGCCAACATGAACATATCCCTGCCCGCCGAGTTGCACCAACACCATTTTGTTGTGAATACCCAATCCAGCCGGATTCGCCAGGGCACATTCCAGGTCGAGATGTTCCTGTTGGGCAATGTCGTTGACTGCCTGGCAGGTGGCAAAGTTGCTATTGGGGCTGGTAGGGTCATCAAAAAAAACATCCAGTAGCAGGCGCACGTCGGCCCCACGCCGGGCGGCAGCCAGGTAGGCTTCCAGGCGGGGGTTCGGGTCGTCTACGGGGTTGCTGTTGCCACTACCCCAATACGGCCGTTCCTCTAACTGCATCACCCACACCTTGTCACCTGGCCCGGCCCGGTTGACCAACCCCAACAAACTATCTACATCCCGCAAACTATTTTCCGGCGACTGCACCAGTTCAAAAGCAAAAGAGCCACTTAACCCCGGAGGAGATGTGTAACGCACGGTGTAGGTAATGCCACCTGTGACGGTAATGGGCACAAACCCCGGCGGCGGTGCGCCATAGGTGTCGTGGGCGGCCTGCCATCGGAACAAATCGGTGTGGGCGGTGTCAAAGTCCAGGTCAAAGATAGTCTGGACGTGTTGCACCACCCCAGGGGCATTTGTGATCAAAACCACCCCGCGCCGCCCCCAGGTGCCATCACTTTTATCGTCGTCGGGCAGGCTGTTGGGGCTGAGGTTTTCGCTGCTGATTACCACTTTGTTGCCGTCAATGAGGATAAATTTGGCATGGAGAAAGCGGTAACGGTCATAAATATCGGCCGTTTCGTCACTAATCATAAACCAACACTGCCCGCCTGCCGTTTCTAACTCCTGGCAAATGTACCGTTCCTGGTCGGGCAGCCCCCCTGCTGGTGCCCCTTCTAACAACACCGTAACCGTCACACCGCGCTGGGCAGCTTGAACCAGCGCATGACCAATGGCAACGTTCTCAAAG
>CAZPEJ010000956.1:0-1744 GCA_964585465.1 uncultured Ardenticatenaceae bacterium | reverse complement strand
TTTCAAAGGGATTAACCACAGATGGCACGGATGAAATGGATGAACACGGATTTTTTCCTTTCTTTGCGCCCTTTGCGGTGAATTGATTCTTTTGCCCTACCCCTCAAGGCATCGGTGGCAAGGGGTGTATCAGGTCATGCGGGTGGCCCGGCACATACACACCAAAATAAAAGTACAAATCCGTCAGCACAATAAACAACAAGAGCAACACCACCAGATGTTTTTGTTTGTGCTGCCACAACCAGCCGAGAGGAACGGCCGTTAACCAACAAATCACCGGAATCGAAGCCACGTAATGGGAACTAGACGGGGAGCCGTTGAGCAAGATGCCCCCAAACAGCACCACACACGTCAGCCACAAAACCGGCAACCATTGACGTTGCCACAATGACCAGACAAAACCAATCATAAATAGCGTCGAGGCCAGCCCAATCAAAAACGGTACATTTGGGCCATAAAACCCGGTCACCTCGGATACACTGGTAAATGCCCCCCAGTTGTACCACAGCTGATGCCCCAGATATTGCCATACCGTTCCCCCTCTGGTAATTTGTTCAATCTCTACCGCCGTCCACCCCATCACCATCTGGCTGCGGTCAAAGTACACCTCCGGCTCTAACAAAGCAAACAAGGCGATGGGAGCCGCCACCGTGACAAACGTCACCCCAAACTTGCCCACAAAGATGACCCATTGCCGCCAATCCCGTTTCTCCCGATACAACTGCACAAACAGAAAGAGCAGCAAAAACAGCCCAATTTTATTACCCGCATAAAAGTATTGTCCCAATCCCATGGCCAGGCCCGCCACCACCGCCCCGCCACTCCACTGTTTGCGCCAGCCCCAGGTGAAAGCAGCCAACGCCAACGGCACCCACAAGGTGTCCCAAATGTTGTTTAGGGCAATACGCGACCAGTGAATGTGGTAATGATAGGTAGTCATGAGAACGGCCGTTATCCAGGCCGTCACCTTATCTTGCCACATCATCACCGTTGCAAACGTCACCAAAACCGCCAGCGTTCCCGCCACCGCGCTGCTCAAACGAATAGTCTGAATGGAATACCCCAGCAAGTGAATGGCTGCCCACTGCAAATAAGCATAAAGTGCAGGCTGTGAAGCAGTGGCGGTGCGAAACGGGTTAATGGTTCGCCCCGGAGCCGGGAACACATGCCGCATGGGAAAATCGGCCGAACCAATCTCATCCACATGTAACAGACCTGGAATCATCTCCAGCAATACCACCCGCAATAACAAGGCCACCACAAACAACAGTGTCAGCCACTTCCACTCAGACAACTTCGTTTTGGGAAAATCCCTGGCCGAAAACAAAACGGCCGCTGCCACCAACACCGACATCCCCCACGTTCCCAACTGCCACCCCTGCACATTAATGTCATGCACATACAAATACCCCACGGAGATGGTAATCAACAGACACGACAACCCGACCGTGATTTGCATTTTGCGCTCTTCCTGGCTGGCAACTTCCTCACGCCACGCCTGCCGCAAAACGGCCGTTATGCCGAGACTTCGGGTTTTCAGAGAGGTTAGAGAAAAACGTTGGGTCATACACCCTTTCTGGGAACAGGGATGTTCTCCATTCAAATCCGCCCGGACAACCAAACTCTAAAACATCACCTGTCTGGATCGTTACAATTATCATAACCATACCAGAAATTTCAATTGTTCCCAAAAAGTGTCATGCGATGGGAGGGATTAACCACAGATGGCACGGATGAAACGGAT
>CAZPEJ010000955.1:0-1756 GCA_964585465.1 uncultured Ardenticatenaceae bacterium | reverse complement strand
GCATAACAGCTTTTCCGTAACTTCCTATGGCTTCGGGTGTTTTGCAATAGGGATAGCTAATCGCTTGACAATCCTGGTGTTGTACCTAAAATTCATGCGCTATTTGGAAAATATAAGGAGAAAGGTTCAATGAGTGTAGAAGAACGTGTGAAAAGCATTGTGGTTGATTTATTGGGGGTTCGTGAAGATCAGGTGGTCGCTGATGCCAGTTTCCGTGAGGAGTTAGGGGCCGATTCGTTGGACCTGGTGGAATTGATTATGGCTTTTGAAGAGGAATTTGAGAGCGAAATTTCAGATGAAGAAGCACAAAAAATCACGACGGTCGGCGAAGCCATTAACTATATCAAGGCACGGATGGTGTAAAACCCAGAAGGAGAGATTAGGGGTTGATGAATCTCTAATCTCCAATCTCCCAAATTTAAACAGCTAATGGTTTGCCTATTTTCCTCTGATTCGCCACAAAACAACGGCCGTTACCAGGCCATGCCCCACTCCATTTAACCACACCCCTATCCCCACCCCAACCGATACCCCAAACACCTGGCTGACATACGGCCGAATGTCCAAATACATCCAGGTCGGCAATGCCCCGCCAATCACTCCCAAAACAGCAATACCTACCCAAACTGCCCAGGCAGGAACATTGAGCCGGGGCACGAGGCTGCTAAAAACGGCCGTTCCTGCCACCCCCACCAGCAACCCCACCCGCAACAAATAAGCTGAATAACCTGGCCCCGCCAAATCTTCAAAGGCAGGAAACGCCAAAAAACCAATCAACACAGCCAGGCCACGCACCAACCAGGTTTGCCAACGGCCGTTCCACCCCGCCGTGTACAGAACCAACATACCCCCCAACGTGATGGGCGGCAAATAAAACAAGTCTCGCAACCAGCCCACCCCCAAAAACTTCACCCACTCCCCCAACTCCAACCCCAAAAATGTCAACCCAACAGCTGGCCCAGGCAACCAGACAGACAAGTACCCTACCAAAATTAGGGTAAAACCGACAAATATAAGTTGCTGACTATGGGAAAAAATGGGGCTTTTTGGAGGCGAAAATGGCGTGGCAGAAGTATCGCGCACAGTTTAACCCCCATGGTATTTGCGAGCTAACATATCTTTCATATGAGCATCTTCCTGATCTTGCTCATTAAAAAACTTGTTCAACCCTGGGCTTTGTCGCTGGCGCAAGGCCAACAAAGCCACTGCCTCAATATCGGCCGTTGTTGTTTCGGTGCGGCTATCGGCAGCCGCATGGGCACGGGCGGCTTCAAAAAGGGTAATCTCGGCTCGGTTGGAGTCTATTTTCATCTCCTGCACCAGGCGCAAACCCAACGCACGAGCCGGTGCGCTCAATACCACTTGTGGTAGAAGTTGCCGCGCCTGCTGCACTTCGTCGGCCAGTGCCAGCGTGGAGGCAGCATACAAACCGGCAAATTTGGCTGCATCCTGCTGGTAAGCCATGGCTCGTTCGTATGCCTGGAAACGCATCTCCGTTTCTGTCAGGCCACGCACCACAGCCCGCAACCCAAAACGATCCATCAATTGCGGCCGTAATTGCCCTTCTTCTGGGTTCATGGAGCCAATCAGGAGGAAACGTGAACGGTAGCGCAATTTTAACGGGCCGCGCCGCACGGTGTATACCCCCTGTGCCGCCGCATCTAAGATGGCATCGGTGATGGCATCGGGTAATAAATTGACCTCATCAATGTATAAAATGTGGCTGTCGGCGTGCCCCAAAATGCCCCGTTCCAGG
>CAZPEJ010000954.1:0-1758 GCA_964585465.1 uncultured Ardenticatenaceae bacterium | reverse complement strand
AAGACAACACCACCATTGGTGGTGGTTGCCAGGTTGGTACTCCCCAGACCTGTGCTGAGTTTACCGAATCATGGTCGTTGTAGAGGCAGTAGGTGGTGTTTCTACTGTTAACAACTCTGAATGTTAACACCTACCCGGCAAAAATTGGCACAGCTAAGAGACCGTAATAGTTTAATATCTTAAAACTCAAAACAAGCATAATTATTGGCCTCTTTGAAGGTTTCATAAAAGAAATCTAGCCCGGTTCCTGTAGCTTGCTCCCAACTTGTTAAATCATAAACAGCATCTTGTTCCGCAATGAAACTGACTGTCTCAGCAGGCATTACAACTTCAAGAACGTTGTTGATTTTGTCTGGCTGATATAAAAAAAGCTCAATACCATGAAGGTGAGTCAAATTAGGGCAAACTTGATTTTTGTCGTTTACTTCTATAGCAGCACCCGTATAGATAATTGCGATACCTGATAATTCATATAGGACGTGTAACCTGTAGGAAGGGCCACCCCCGGGATCTGCCCTGAAAGGGGCATAGATCTGTACCCGCGTTGGTTGCCCATAATGACTTAATACTTGACTTAAATCATATGATATCCAATTTTGCACAAAAAACTCGTCTTGAGCATCGGCCACTATGTTGATAGATTGGATAACTCCCTCTGTCGGTTCCAATATAACTATAACGGCAAAATCTAGACCTATTAGCCACTTATCTTCTGCCCACCATTCAAATCCCTTTGTTGTAAATTCATTGACAACTACTTCAAGAACAGATTGCCCTGGTTGAATTCCCCACCAACAAGGCAGTTCACAGTTCTTATTTGTTAGCATCAGTTCACTTAAATAATTTGCTCTCTGTTCTTTGGTAAGTATTGGTGTGGATAACTGTGTTGACGGTATTGCCAATGTAGGGGAAATAATGGTTGTCACGGGGAGTGTTGGTGTCCCATTGGTTTCTGATATGAAGGTTGCCGTTTGTTGTTTTATAGCTACAAATGTGGGTGGTTGAGTGGGGGTTTCATTTGGATTACCAATATGAATTTTTTCTGTTTCTCCTTCTGGAACAGGCAGTGCATTAGAAGTACAACTAACTAGAACTACACCCACCAACAGTAACAAAATATCAATTGGCGTAACAATGATTTTACTGATCATCTTTTTCATCCTCTCTATTTTACTTGTTGAGCCAGTTTTTCATCTGTGTACTCATCCAGTTAGATTGGTTTCGACCTATAGTGTTAACTTCAAAGCTTTGATAAGTCCAGTTCAAAAACATGTCTGCGTATAATTCACCGACAGCACTTGGATCGTTATTATTTTGCTCCCATGGATAATCCTTCATACCCATACGTGCAGCTATACCTCCGGGAAGAACTCCATTATTAATAGCACTCTGTAAATCGTTATATGGATTTATAGCACCCTCTGTTGTATTTACCGTTGTGCCATTAAATAGGTGTCCAATTTCGTGAACCACATTATTGCGAAACTGAGGGCTTAATGCGCTTACATTAAAAGCTTCATCATAAAACTCAATTTTATGAGCATAGGCAAAGGTATGAGCCCCGTAATCGTGGTCTTTGCTTGAGCGTAGCATAGTTATAGTGCCAAATATCTCTTTCCAAATCTCCCCTGGAGCATAACCAGCATAATTTCCCTCCAATGGTAAGCGATACTCAACATCTCTTACAGCGGTTAAAACAATCCCCATTTGCTCGTTTGTCCAGGCTTCCCCCTCATCGGCCTCAAATATGATTCCATA
>CAZPEJ010000953.1:0-1762 GCA_964585465.1 uncultured Ardenticatenaceae bacterium | reverse complement strand
GCCAGCATCTCGGTTTCCAACTCTTTTAGTTGGGTGCCAGCGTTTTCCACTTCCCAGCGGGGTTGGGGTTCGGAAACGGCCGTTTTCCCATTTTTTCCATGCTCGCTGACCGGTAACATCTCCACAATCTCCTTCAAAATAGTGCGCGGCACAATTCCATGAGCCTCGTTGTAAACCATCTGTTTCACCCGCCGCCGATTCGTTTCGTCAATCGCTCGCCGCATCGAATCCGTCGTGCGGTCAGCATACATCAGCACCATCCCTTCCCGATGCCGCGCAGCCCGCCCAATCGTTTGGATCAATGCCGTCTCGGAGCGTAGAAACCCTTCCTTGTCCGCATCCAAAATAGCCACCAGCGACACCTCTGGCAAATCTAATCCTTCGCGTAACAAATTGATCCCCACCACCACATCATATAACCCCCGCCGCAAATCCTGTAAAATTTCTACCCGTTCCAACGTTTCCACATCGCTGTGAAGGTATTGCACTTTCACTCCCATCTCCTGCAAATAGGTGGTCAGGTCTTCAGCCATCCGTTTGGTGAGGGTGGTAATGAGGGCACGTTGACCCTTGTCCACCCGGCCGCGCACTTCAAACAGCAGGTCGTCAATTTGTCCTTTAATCGGCCGTACCTGCACCGCTGGGTCAATTAAACCTGTGGGGCGAATGATTTGTTCGGCCGTTTGTTGGCTTTTTTCTTGTTCATATGGCCCAGGTGTGGCCGAGGTGTAAATCACCCGGTACGCCCGCTCTTGCCACTCTGCAAAGGTCAGGGGCCGGTTTTCCAACGCGCTGGGCAGGCGGAACCCATACGCCACCAATGTCTCTTTGCGCGAACGGTCGCCATGATACATCGCCCGCAGTTGGGGGATGGTCATGTGGCTTTCGTCTACCACCAGCAGGTAATCATCGGGGAAATAGTCGAGCAATGTCCAGGGGGGTGAACCAAACGGCCGTTGATAAAAGTGCGCCGTGTAATTTTCCACCCCACTACAATACCCCAACTCCCGCATCATCTCCAGGTCGTAGCGAGTACGCTGCTCCAGCCGTTGCGCCTCCAACAACTTATTCTCCTGGCGTAATGCCGCCAGCCGCGTTTCCAGTTCGGTTTCAATACTGCCAAGAGCTTGCGCCATCTCCTCGTGCGGCATCACAAAGTGGCGCGCCGGAAAAAACGTTACCTCTGGTAACGTCTGTTTCACCTCGCCCGTCACAGAATCCAATTCCTGGATGTTTTCCACCTCATCCCCCCAAAAGAGAATCCGGTACACATCGTTTGTGTGGGGTGGGTGAATCTCCAACGTATCACCGCGCACACGAAAGGTGCTGTAACGCAGGTCTATATCGTTGCGCTCATAATAAATATCTACCAGACGGCGCAACGTTTTGTCGCGCTGTTTCGTCTGCCCCACCTGAAACTGCACATACGCCTGCCCATACTTCACCGGATCCCCCAAACTGTAAATGGCACTGACACTGGCAATCACCACCACATCCTGTCGGGTTGCCAGGGCTTGAGTGGCTGCCAGCCGCATTCGCTCAATCTCTTCGTTGATTTGGGTGGTTTTTTCGATATACAGGTCGTGGCGGGGAATATAGGCTTCTGGTTGGTAGTAGTCGTAATAACTGACAAAATAAGAGACAGCATTATGGGGGAAGAAGGTTTTGAACTCGCTGTACAGTTGAGCCGCTAAGGTTTTGTTGTGCGCCAGAATCAAAGTCGGCCGTTTTGTTTGGGCAATCAGGTTGGCAATGGTAAAGG
>CAZPEJ010000952.1:0-1762 GCA_964585465.1 uncultured Ardenticatenaceae bacterium | reverse complement strand
CCAGCCCCATATCCCGCATCGCCATGGTGAAAAAGCGCGTATAAATCAGGTGCATGGTGGCATGTTCCACCCCGCCCGTGTACTGGTCAACCGGCAGCCAATACGCCCCTTCTTCCTGGTCAAACGGCCCCTGGTCATAAGCGGGGCTGAGATAGCGGTATTGGTACCATGACGAACACATAAACGTATCCATCGTATCCGTTTCGCGCAGAGCAGCTTTGCCGCAGGTGGGGCAAGTGGTGTGCAAAAAACCCTCATGGAATTTGAGCGGGCTTTCACCCGTAGGCATAAACTCCACATCCTGCGGCAACATCACTGGCAACTGGTCATCTGGCACAGGCACCGCCCCATGTTCGGGGCAGTAAATGACCGGAATGGGTGCGCCCCAATACCGCTGGCGGCTGATCAGCCAGTCGCGCAGCCGATAGTTGATGGCTTTTTTGCCAATGCCCTGCTGTTCCAGCCAGTTGGTCACTTTTTCCACTGCTTCGGCCACTGGCGTACCATCAAACAACCCAGAATTGACCATGTGGCCTTCTGTCTTTGACGTATACGCCGCGCTCAATCGCTCCTCGCTCCTCGCCTCCCCTGGCATCTGGATCACTTCCACAATGGGCAACCCGTACCTGGTAGCAAAGGCAAAGTCGCGCTCGTCGTGGGCTGGCACGGCCATAATGGCCCCAAAACCATACCCCATCAGCACATAGTCGGCAATCCAGATGGGGATGCGTTGTCCGTTGACCGGGTTGATGGCATACGCACCAGTGAACACCCCTGTTTTTTCACGGTCGGCCGTTTCTCGGTCAATATCGCTCATCCGTTTGGCCTGGAGCTGGTAATCGGAAACGGCCGTTTTCTGCTCCCCGGCCGTCAATTTCTCCACCAACGGATGTTCCGGGGCCATCACCATAAAGGTAGCCCCCCACAATGTATCCGGCCGGGTAGTAAACACCGGCATCACATCCCCCTGCTCTGTTTGGAAATTCACTTCCGCGCCCAAAGAACGGCCGATCCAGTTCGTTTGCATCACCCGCACCCGTTCCGGCCAGTTAATTTGGCTAAAGTCCAGCAACTCCTCAGCATAGGAAGTAGTCTTAAAAAACCACTGCTCCAAATCCTTCTTAATCACCGGCGTACCACACCGTTCACAATGGCGGTCATCCCCCCACACCTGCTCCCGTGCCAGGGTGGTGTTGCACTTGGGGCAAAAATCAACCGCCGATAACTTGCGATACGCCAACCCTTGCTCCATCAGCTTCTTAAAAAACCATTGTGTCCACTTGTAGTAAACAGGATCGGCCGAAACCGCCTCCCGTTCCCAATCAAACATCGCCCCCATACTTCGCAACTGCCCCCGCATTCGCTCAATGTTGGCAAACGTCCAGGTAGCCGGGTGAATTTTGCGGGCAATGGCCGCATTTTCCGCAGGCAGGCCAAACGCATCAAACCCCATTGGAAACAGCACATTGTACCCCTTCATCCGCATCCACCGCGCCCGCGCATCACTGGGGGTCATGGCGTACCAGTGCCCAATGTGCAAATCCCCCGACGGATAGGGCAGCATCGTCAGGGCGTAATGTTTTGGTTTGTTTTTGTCAACCTGCTGTCGGTACAAACCCGTCTCTTCCCATTTCTGTTGCCATTTCGGCTCAATTTCTTGTGCATTGTATTTGTCTGTCATATTCCCTCACAGCGGTAAAAACAAAAGGGTCTTTCGGATTTTGTGGGGTTTGCCGTGAAACGTAAAACGTGAAACGTGAAA
>CAZPEJ010000951.1:0-1766 GCA_964585465.1 uncultured Ardenticatenaceae bacterium | reverse complement strand
CAACAACCAAAGCGTGAATTACCACAAGAAGAAGTTTTATCATCAACGACCAATGGACACTCCCCATCTTGAGCCGATTGATAAAGGGAAGCAAGTTGCATATTATCCCCACCCCATGGGGAATCTACTTGCATCAGATACGTCCAGACATCATCGGTGGTAAACTGTTCAATGGGCATGTAAACCCACGCTCCAGGCAACTGCCCATGTCGAGCTAATGTCATACCCGTAATGCGGTGCATATCCAAAACCTGGTTGCGAGTGGTACTCTCGTCTCTTCGGCTCCCTAAAACCAAAATAACCTCACCATGGTTTGCCACTTTTTCCAAGATAAAGCGATTAGAAGGGTTAATTTTGAGGCGTTCGGTACACCAACGAAAAGCACTGTTTGGGGCAGGATAGCCACGCCCAATTAGATTAACCCAAAAAGTATCATTCAAAACAGGAGAAAGATTGTAGGCTGTCAGATTTAATCCCAGTTCATTAGCCGCTTTATTCATCAGTCGGATATTTTCTTTTATGCGGTCAACAATCACAGGAGTTTCAACTTTGGTATCTGTTGAAATGACATATATTGGCTTTGTACGTTCTTCTGGGGACAGTTTATGTTGTAAGGTATACCAAACAAGTTGCAAGGCTGTAGTACTATCTTTACCTCCGGAATAACCAATAACCCAGGGGTACGGATACTGTAAGTACGTTTGGCGGATAGCTTCGTAAATTTCAGGTATTTGATCTAACATTGAATGATTACCAGATGAAATCAATTTATTCACATTATTCTTCCTTGAGATACAGGAACAAAGTTTACTTTGTTGTGATGATACAACAGAACGTCTCTAAATCCAATACTATCGAAGTGATCGGAAACAAGGCCAATTGGATAATCCTGGCCAAACCATCCCTTCATGAATTTCTAATTTACCCACCAACCTGATGAATCAGCCAGGCGACTACTTGCAGGGAGTGGGCGTAGTGGGCCAGAGGGGGGGTGTCGGGCAGGTCGAAACCGAGTTGCTGGGTCATGGTGTTGACATCTATGTCCACTTCGGCCGTTTGTAGCGACCAGGGAATGTGATGGATTTCACCACGCCAGATTCGGCCGTTTTGGTCGGCACTATATAAACAGTATCGTTCGGTCAACCAATGTTCCAAGGAGCCGGGTTGAGAGCGGTAAACCGGGCTGGTGGGGCGATAACGGCCGATAAACACCCCCGCCTTGGCCCCCTTGTGAGTACGATAGCTGCTGTATTCAATCCTCTCCTCCTGTCGGGTTAGGGACATCCGCGCATCAAAATAAGGTAGGTGAAACCCCAGCCGCGCCACCCGCACCGCAAAAGGGTTCCCTGCGTCCAGGCTAAAAAACCACACCCCTGGTTTACCACCAGCTGTGACATAGGTGCGAACATTGAGTTCGGGGAAAGCAGAAAACCAGGGCAACGAGGGCACAAAACGGGGGCGAACGGCCGTCATGCGAAACGGCACCACCGCAATCCACGCCATACCGTCATACGTCTGCAACTCCAACCCGGCCGGAATGTAAGGTTGCAACCAACTCGCCGGAACCGGCCAATGCAAAAACAGTAAGTTATGCCAGACCATCCCCATTGCCCAGGGGGAGCCAGGCAGAGGCCAGGGGCGATGTTCGGTAGCCGCAAAAATAATGTTCATCAGGGAAATTAGTAACGATTCCAGGTTCTTTGGGAACTCAGGGGTTGACAACCAATGAAACGTAAAACGTGAAACGTGAAATTTCTCTGGTCACG
>CAZPEJ010000950.1:0-1778 GCA_964585465.1 uncultured Ardenticatenaceae bacterium | reverse complement strand
ACTTGATAGTGGAACTGGCGAAACAAGATCAGGCGGTCATTTTGATAGATGAGTATGATAAACCTTTATTAGACAACATCGAAAATGTTGAAGAGGCACAGCGTATTCGGGAAGTACTAAAAGGCTTTTACACCATTATCAAAGCCCAGGATGCTTACATTCGTTTTGTGCTGTTAACGGGGGTAAGCAAATTCAGCAAAGTGGGGATATTTTCTGGGTTAAACAACCTGAATGATCTGACGATGGATAACCAATATGCTGCAATGTTGGGCATTACCCAAACAGAATTAGAGCATAACTTTCAAGCCCATGTACAAACCTTTGCGGTAGAACGGGGAATAGACGCAACCTCTCTGCTGGTGAAAATTCGTGCCTGGTATAATGGATTTTGTTTTTCGCCACGCTGCCAGCCTGTTTATAATCCGTTTTCATTGTTATTGTTATTGCAAAAACGGGAGTTTCAAAATTACTGGTTTTCCACTGGCACACCCACCTTTTTGCTCAAATTGCTTAAACTGCGTGGGTATGATTTGCAACAGTTAGAGGGATTGGAACTTCCAGAACTGGCCTTTAGTACTTATGAAATTGAAAGCCTGGAAATTGTGCCATTACTCTTCCAAACAGGTTATTTGACCATCAAGGGGTATGACGACCATTTTCAAACTTACACATTGTCATATCCAAATTTTGAGGTGCAACGAGCGTTCATGACTTATTTGCTCAATAGTTATGGTGAGGTGGAACTGGCTTTTGCGGGAAGTATGCTCAAACAGATGACGCGAGCTTTATTACAACCCGATTGGAAACGGTTTTTCCAGGTTCTTAATACGCTGCTGGCAAGTATTGATTATGCTTTGCACATTAAACAAGAGAAGTTTTACCAGACAATTTTTTATCTCATTTTTAAGCTGATTGGTTTAGAGATTCAGGCAGAGGTTCGCACCAACCAGGGGCGAATTGATGCGGTGATTGAGTTGGCGGAAACAGTGTTTATTTTTGAGTTTAAGTTGGGTGGTAGCCCGGCCGAGGCTTTGGCACAAATTCAAGAACGGAAATACTTTGCACCCTATTTGTTACGGCCGAAAATGGTTCACCTCATTGGTATTAGTTTTGATATGTCAAAACGGGAGATCATGGGGTGGGAAACGGCCGTTCACCAATCTGCCAGCCACCAATCGGCATAGGGCATCTGGCTGGTACGAACAGCCTTGACCAAAAGCTGAATGTCATACGGCACCCGATGAAAAGTTATCTGCAACGCCTCTTTTACTGCTTTCAGCACCGCGTACTCTGCCCAAACCATGTTGCGAATTTGCCCTGTCCGGGCATCTATTAGATAAGGCAACCCCACACTACCTGGATTGAGCAAAAAAATATCCTTAAAACGGCGCAGCATCGGGGTGTGGGTGTGTCCGCCTGCCATCACGTTGCTCCAATGGTCAGTAAACATCGGCTCTAATTCGTTTTCTGGGGTATTAACACGGATCACCTCTGTATTGGAGCGTGGAGAACCGTGATAACAGAGCAAGGTTTGGGAAGCAGATAGGGGGTGTTCCAGAAACGGCCGAAATGTGCCCAAATACGCCTTCTCCGCTCCATTCAATAACCCGGCACACCACTGGTCAATCGCCAAAATCTTCTCCCCATGTTCATGTTGAATCGGCTTTGGATCAGGATTCAGCATCCACTCATCCGTGTTCCCCATCACCACCGGGCATTGGAGCATCTGCTACCGTGTTAATACCTCGCGCGGTTGCGGCCCTGTGGCTATCACATCC
>CAZPEJ010000949.1:0-1781 GCA_964585465.1 uncultured Ardenticatenaceae bacterium | reverse complement strand
TACTGATCACTGATTTTTTCGCCTTCCGTTTGCTCTTTCCAAAATTTGCCAGATAGTTCGCAAAATAATCTTGATGTCCAGCCAGATAGACCAGTTTTCCAGATACCACAAATCATATTTGGTGCGCTCCGTCACCGAGGTATCCCCCCGCAACCCATTCACCTGTGCCCAACCCGTCATGCCCCCTTTTTCCTGGTGGCGATCCATATATCGGGGGATCATCTGTCGAAACTGTTTGACATAATGTGCCTGCTCTGGTCGCGGCCCCACCAGGCTCATTTCGCCCAAAAAGACGTTCATAAAGTTGGGCAGTTCATCTACCTCAAACTTGCGTAGAAATTTACCCAGCCGTGTCTGGCGCGGATCGTCACTTTTTGTCCAACCTGGCCCTTCTTTTTCTGCGTCGCGCCGCATGGAACGAAACTTGATCATCTGGAACGGTTTGCCATCCAACCCCATGCGCTCTTGTACAAAAAAAACTGGCCCTGGTGACTCCAGTTTAATGGCGATAGCCGCCATGAGCATGAGGGGGGAAAACAAGACCAGCCCAATAGAGGCCCCCACCAGATCTATCAGCCGCTTAAAGATGAGCAAATAACCGCGCAAGGCAAAATCGCGCACGGACAGCAGAGGCAAACCGCCTAAATCATCTATGCTGGCTTCGGAGGTAACAAATTGGAAGATGTCGGGGAAAATTTTGATAGAAACGCGCCCCCTTTCGCAATAGGACGAGACGCGCATCATTTCGCGGTGCCCTTGTTCGGGAATGGCAATAATGACTTCATCTACCAGGTGTTGCACGATCAGTTCCGGCAAATCTTCCGGCACACCCAACACGGGGATGTCTAAAATCTCCTGTGGGCCGTTGGCACCATTGACCAGTCCCACCACTTCATAACCCAGTTGGGGTGTCCAGAGGATCCGTTGCAAAATAATCCGGGCCATGTCGCCCGTGCCAACGATGATGAGGCGATCTTTGCCCCAGCTATACCGGTCGCGCAGGCGGGCACGAATGAGTTGGTGTGAAGTACGGCCGATCATCAGCAGCACAATGGTCAACACCCAGGCATAGATGATCATGGCACGCGGGTAATCGAGGATGACTTCATTGTCCTTAAAAATAAAGGTAGCAATCGCCACTGCCATTAAGTTGCCAATGGAAACGGCCGCAAACACATAATAAAATTGATCCACTCGTGAAATGGTTCTTGGGATGTAGTATTGGCGGTAAATAAACAGCAACGTCAGGATGGCAAGAGCCTGTATGATTAACAGACCGAGATAGCTGGTGAGAGGAACAAAGCGTGTTAGTTGTTCCGGCCAGGGCAGGGAAACCCGCAATTGGTAGGCCAGAACAAAAGCCGCCCCAATGAGAAGGGTGTCTAAAAACACCAGAGAAATGGTATAAATAGTGCGAACTTGCTGCGTGGTCATGAGAAATCGGTAACAACTCACCACAAAAGCACAGCGGGCGCGGCAAAAAGAAAAACCGTTGCTCTGTTTCCCTCTTCTGTGGTGAAATTCCAACCAGGTGGTGTGGCTGCAATTTTGGAATGACGCATGAAGACCCCAAAGGCTGCGCCGCGCTTTGGGGTCTGAAAAAGATTGTAACAAATTCCCCATGAAAGGTAAAACAAGAAACGGGAATTTCTCAATAACTCCTTATCCCTACCCAACAATACCATTGAAGGGGTTTTTTTTCTGTGTTATGCTTGCCCAGAGTAGAGAAGGAGGCATAAAACTTTGAAACAGCCAGTAAGTGTCGTAATCCCTGCGTATAA
>CAZPEJ010000948.1:0-1784 GCA_964585465.1 uncultured Ardenticatenaceae bacterium | reverse complement strand
CGCCATATCGAAGAGGGGTATCTGCGCGCCTGGTTGCAACGGCAGGGGTACAGCGATACGCTCATCACCAAAACCCTGCGCGAATTGGATCAGGCGGCTGCCCTGGGGGATGGCAAAAACCTGTACGATGCCAACAAAGCCGTCTACAACCTGTTGCGTTATGGGGTGAAGGTGCGGGCTGGGGCTGGTGAACAAACCCAAACCGTCTGGCTCATCAACTGGAAAGAACCCTTGCACAACGACTTCGCCGTTGCCGAGGAAGTGACTATCAAGGGGGAACATAAAAAACGGCCGGATATTGTGCTTTACGTGAACGGCATTGCTTTGGGGGTGTTGGAATTGAAACGTTCCAGCGTTTCGGTGGGCGAAGGCATTCGGCAAAACCTGGATAACCAGAAAAAAGGTTTTATCCGCAACTTTTTCACCTCTTTGCAACTGGTGATGGCGGGTAACGATAGCGAAGGGTTGCGTTATGCTACCATTGAAACGCGGGAAAAGTATTACCTGACCTGGAAAGAAGAAAACCCGGCTTATCAGCCACAGTTAGACGACAAAAAAACCCGTTACCTGCCCGCCGCTCCCTGCCCGGCAGCAGAAAGCCCGCTCGATTGTGCTTTGTTGCGGCTGGTGAATAAAAACCGCTTGCTGGAACTATTGCACGATTACATTGTTTTTGACAGTGGCATTAAAAAAGTGCCGCGCCACAACCAATACTTTGGCATCAAAGCGGCCCAACGGCACATTCTTCAACGGGAGGGGGGCATCATCTGGCATACGCAGGGGTCTGGCAAAAGCCTGACGATGGTGTGGTTGGCGAAATGGATTCGGGAAAATGTGACGGATGCCCGTGTTTTAATTATCACCGACCGCACGGAACTGGATGAACAAATTGAGGGGGTTTTTCTGGGGGTGGCGGAACAAATTCACCGCACCAGCACCGGGGCCGACCTGATTGCGGCTCTTAACAAACCCAACCCCTGGCTGATCTGTTCGCTGGTGCATAAATTCGGCCGGGGGGAGGGGGGAGAAGGGGAAACGGCCGTTACGGATGAATTTGTGCGGCAACTGCAAAACAGCCTGCCCGGCAACTTCCGCGCCAAAGGCAACCTGTTTGTTTTTGTAGATGAATGCCACCGCACCCAGTCGGGCAAACTGCACCAGGCTATGACAACTATCTTGCCAGATGCCTTATTTATCGGCTTTACCGGTACACCTTTGCTGAAAGCTGACAAACAAAAAAGTATTGAAATTTTCGGCCGATACATTCACACCTACCAGTATGACCAGGCGGTGGCTGATGGGGTGGTGCTGGATTTGCGTTATGAAGCGCGGGATATTGACCAGACTATCACCTCTCAGGCGGCAATTGACCGCTGGTTTGAAGCTAAAACCCGCAACCTGTCGGAGATGGCTAAGGTGCAACTGAAACAAAAGTGGGGCACCCTGCGGCAGGTGCTTTCCAGTGAATCCCGTCTGAAACAAATTGTCAGCGATATTTTGTTGGATATGGAAACCCGACAACGCCTGATGGACGGCCGGGGCAATGCGATGTTGGTGTGTGCCAGCATTTATCAGGCCTGTAAGGTGTATGAGTTGTTCAACCAGACAGACCTGGCGGGCAAGTGTGCCATCATTACCAGCTACAAACCTGCCCCATCGGACATCAAAGGGGAAGAAACGGGCGAAGGGATGACGGAGAAGCTGCGGCAGTATAGCATTTATCGCAAAATGTTGGCCGATTATTTTGATGAACCTGAAGATACGGCCATGTATAAGGTGGAAGA
>CAZPEJ010000947.1:0-1807 GCA_964585465.1 uncultured Ardenticatenaceae bacterium | reverse complement strand
AAGTGGGAATGTTTTACGGGCAATATAGTTAGAAAGTAACGTTTTGCCTGGCCGCTCACCTGGAGTAACTTTCCATTTCCAATGGCATCCTCTACAATTTAGATGTGGGCATGGTTCATTAAAGGCAAAATATGCTTTACAAATTCAACAAGAAAGGTGTGTCATGTTGAGGTCTTCCAAAGACCCCACTCAGCATGACAATTTGGCATCAATCTGTCAAAGAAGATGTCCCACCTGGTGAACCATGCCCCAATGTGTGATATTTTGAGGCAGATTTGTGTTGGTAACACCGCATGTTTCCGGTGAGGTTGAATAGATAAAAACAAAGGAGAAACAGGAATGATAAACCCTGTCAATTCAAATGATCGGGCAGGCTGGGAACAGATATGGCGGAGTGGCAACATTCCTCCCCGTTATCGGAGTTTTGCCACAGCCAATCCAACAGTTGCGGAGTGGGCAGAAACCATCACACCAGGTGGTTTTGTTCTGGATTTAGGGTGTGGGGTCGGGCGGCACGCCATTTACCTGGGGGAGCGAGGTTTTCGCATGGCAGGGGTGGACATTTCGCCAACGGGTGTCAGGCTGGCACAGGCAGCGTGTATGGAGCGACAAATTGTTTTTGATGGGAAGGTGTCTGACATGACAATGTTGCCCTGGGCAGACATGACGTTCGATGCAGTGTTATCTACCTCAACCATCCACCACCATCGGCGGGCGGGGATTGTGCAGGCGTTAGCTGAAGTCAGGCGTTTGCTCAAACCGGCCGGGCTGTTTTTGGCGGATTTTCCCTGCACCGACACGTTAATCTATCAGCAGTTATGCAAGCAGGTGGCGGTGGGTGAAATCGTGGAAGTTGAGCCAAATACATTTGTGGATGAACGCCCAAATACAGAGGATGATGACGGTTTTTTGCCACATCATTTTTGCGATGAAGCTGATCTTCGTGATTTGTTCCAGGCTTTCAAGATTCTCAAGTTGTGGGCTGATGTGCATGAAATCACTTCGGCAAGTGGCTCTGGTCTGGTAGGAAAGTGGGTGGTATGGGCGCGTCGGCCGTTTATGGGATGAGGAAACTTCTTTGGCTATCGTGAATTGATAAAGAAACTGTTTATGGAAGTTCAATCTTTAGCCGGGGCCTGGCAGTTTTGCCAGGTGGGTGCGAACTTGAAACCTTCCGCCTGCCCAAAAATTTTCCGGCTTTGGTTTATTTGAGCATGGTGCTTCAGGCTGAAGGGATTCGTTATGGGGTGGAGCATTGGCGGCGGCACCGAAATCGGGCGGCGGGCACGTTGTATTGGCAACTCAACGACTGCTGGCGGTGGCTTCCTGGTCGAGCCTTGATTATTTTGGTCGCTGGAAAGCTTTGCATTAGAGGTTCATTTTTATAGGAGGACATGGTGAAAAAATCTACTACTCAGGCAGAACTAAAAAAAATAAATGCGACCCTTACTGCGTTGGAAGCAGCCCTGAAGGAGGTACCTGCCTCTGAATTAGCAGCGTTCTTAGCCCCCTTGCGCCAGAGAAAGGCTGAACTGGAAAACCAACAAACCCCAACCCCTCCCGCCCAGGCCACCCTCACTGGCAGCGGGGCCATCGCTCAGGGAGCAGGGGCTACGGCCCTGGGGGAGGGGGCCGTCCAGGTAACGGGTAACGTTTAAGAAACCGGGTTTCCAAAAAACTCGGTTTCGTAGTAATACGTTTTACGTTTCACGCTTCCCCTTCCCCTAAACCCATCCCAACAGTATACTTCTGCCAAAACCAGTCAGGGAGATGAAACCCATGTCCTTAACCGCACAAAGCTGGCAAG
>CAZPEJ010000946.1:0-1821 GCA_964585465.1 uncultured Ardenticatenaceae bacterium | reverse complement strand
TATTCCCGGACCGTTTTGCCAAAAGCGGCCGTTTTGGGAAAAATGGCCACCCACACAAGCCCACCAACTTGCAGCCCTGGGGTGCCACACCCAAGTTTCTAGGCTTTCAGGGGGGCGATCTGTTGGGCATCATTGAAAAACTGCCCTATCTGGAAAACCTGGGCATTAATGCCATCTTCCTCAATCCGATTTTTGCTTCGGCGTCCAACCACCGTTACCACACCCACGATTATTACAAGGTAGACCCAATTCTGGGTGGCAACACGGCGCTGGCAGAACTGCTAACGGCCGCTCACCAACGCAACATACGCATCATTTTGGATGGGGTTTTTAACCACGCCAGCCGGGGCTTTTTCCAATTTAACCACCTCATGGAGTGCGGCTACGAGTCGCCCTATACCGACTGGTTCAGGGTTCACGGCTGGCCCATCAACGCCTTTAACGAGGGCCAAACACCCAATTTTGACGCCTGGTGGGGTATTCCCTCGCTGCCCAAGTTTAACACCCACACACCTGCCGTGCGGGAGTTTTTGTGGCAGGTTGGCACCTACTGGCTGAATCAGGGCATCGATGGGTGGCGTTTAGACGTACCCAACGAAATTGATGACGACGAGTTTTGGCGCGAGTTTCGCCGCCGCTGCAAGTCGGTGAACCCCGACGCCTACATCGTCGGCGAGCTGTGGGGCGAAGCGCAGCGCTGGCTCCAGGGCGATCAGTTTGACGGGCAGATGAATTACCTGTTTACGCGGGCCGCACTGGGCTTTTTCTCGGGGCACAACATGGACCAGACAGACACGGTGCGCATGGGCTATGGCTATATTCAGCCCCTGAACGCCATGCAGTTTGCCACCGAGATGGATCGGATCTTCAACTACCTGTATATGCCGGAAGTAGTATTGTCGCAAATGAATATGTTGGGCAGCCACGATACACCGCGCACGCTCACCGTAACCCGGCACGATAAAACGGTGCTGCGCCTGCTGTATTTGTGCCAGATGACCTCTCCAGGAGCGCCCAATATTTATTATGGCGATGAGATTGGCATGTCTGGGGGGCACGATCCCTACTGCCGGGCGGCCTTCCCCTGGCACGACGAAGGCAGTTGGGACACCACGCTGCTGGAAGATATTAAACAATTCATTCATCTGCGGCATACCACGCCCGCCTTGCGGCGAGGCAATTTCCGCATTATGTATGCCAATGAGGGGGTAGTGGTATATCAGCGCCAGTACCAGGGTCAAACGGCCGTCGTCGCCTTCAACATGGGTGACCGTGAAGAAATTATCATTGCGCCGCCCGGTTTTGACCTGCACCTGGAAGAAAAGCTGAACCCTGCTGGTCAGCCGTTTATGGCCAGCAGTACCATGACGCTGCCACCAAGAAACGGCCGTGTCTGGGTTAGCCCGCCCTAAATCCAGTGGTACAAATGACTGCTGCCGGGCGCGCTAACTTTTTTCTATTCCTTAACGGCAGGCTTGTCAGAATGCCAGTAATATATAAAAATACTGGCATCATCCTGTGTATTTGCTGCTAACCGCACTCCGCAGCGCCAAACCAAGATGGTAATAATCAAAGTAAGCACGACCCATTTCAATAGGACCCGATGGCTTACCCCGCAACCCATCACAAGATGTCATCCAGTTTCATACAAAAAGGTGGACACCAAATGAGTAACGCCAAAGTTCGAACCCCAGTTGACCCCAAAGACGCTTTTGTCCTCGTTGTCGAAGACAACGTCTCCAACTTTGTGTTGATCGCCCGGCTGCTGGCCTTTATGGGCGTGCAAAAGTGTGAGTGGAAAACAACTGGCTGGGGCGTGGT
>CAZPEJ010000945.1:0-1841 GCA_964585465.1 uncultured Ardenticatenaceae bacterium | reverse complement strand
GCCGCCTCGTTTTAGCTGATTCCCAGGCCACCAAAACAGATTTGGTGAAGTGGGATGGTATTGCCCCAGACAAAGTTAAGATAGTGTATCCTGGCCTGGATGATGCACTACAACCCGCAACGGCCGAAAAAATAACGGCCGTTCTAACCACCTACCACATCACCCCTCCATACCTGCTCTACCTCAGCACCCTGCAACCCCGCAAAAACCTGGTACGCCTCATTCGCGCTTATGCGGCGGCTGGTTTGCCCCACCAACTGGTGCTGGCGGGCAAACCCGGCTGGTTAGCCGCACCCATCCTGCAAGAAATCGCCCAACTACCCCCGGCCATCGCCGCCAACATCTTATTACCCGGTTACATCCCCGACAGCGATAAAGCCCCGTTGCTCTCTGGGGCAACGGCTTTGTTGTATCCCTCACTCTACGAAGGGTTTGGGTTTCCCGCATTAGAGGCACAGGCATGTGAAACGGCCGTTCTCTGTGCCAATAGTAGCTCCTTGCCAGAAATTGTCGGCCAGGGAGCCTTACTGGTGGATCCGCTCAACACGGCCGCGCTCACCACCGCCATCCAACACATTGCCACCGATGCCTCACTGCGGCAAACCCTTATCCAGCACGGGCGAGAAAATGTGAAACGGTTTAGCTGGGCAAAAACGGCCGAACAGGTATTGACCCTATTAGAACAGGCTGGTAATCATCACACATTATCGAGATTCACTTGATGTCGCGCAGAGACACAGAGAGCAAAAGCCCCGGCGGCTCTGCGAGAGAATCCTTATTTCCGATAAACTGACTCATGACGGTACCTACCATACCCCAGCTAACCATCCTCAACACCCCGGTTCATCAGGTGACACTATCAGACACCCTAACCCTGGTGCGCCAGTTCATGGCGGCGGATCGGTTACACCAGATTGCCACCACCAACCCAGAATTTGTCATGACCGCCCAAACAGATGACGAGTTCCGCCAGGTGTTACAAACGGCCGATCTCTGCATTCCCGACGGCATAGGGTTAATTTGGGCTTCACACTGGTTAAAACGGCCGTTGCCCGAACGAGTGGCTGGCTCAGAACTGGCCTATCACCTGGCAAAGTTGTGTGCCAATGAAGGGTGGCGGCTCTTTCTGTTGGGGGCAGCCCCCGGAGTGGCGGCGGAAGCAGCCGCCGTGTTTCAGAGCCGTTACCCAGGTTTAATCATCGCAGGCACCTACACAGGCACACCCGCACCCACCGAAAACGAGACCATTGTCAACCTCATCAACCAGAGCCAGGCACAAATGTTATTTGTGGCGTATGGGGCCCCCAAACAGGATAAGTGGATCGGCCGTAATCGCCACAACCTGCCTACCGTGCGGGTAGCAATAGGGGTGGGTGGCACGTTCGATTTTGTAACCGGCCGTTCCGTTCGTGCCCCTCGTTGGGTGCAGCAGTTGGGGCTGGAGTGGTTACACCGCCTCCTGCGCGAACCCTGGCGTTGGCGGCGCATGTTGGCCTTACCCAGATTTGTTGCCAAGGTGTTGATGACCAGTCGAACGGAATAGTTATTGCCTCATGCGTAATCTGTTTACCCCATACATCCTAGGGCGATGGCATACTCAAAAGAACAGCAGTTAGAAACTGCACCAACGGTTCCAAAGTCGGCCTACGCCGACTAAAACGGCCGTTTCCCAGTCCACGCAGGTGGGCTTTGCCTCTGTTGCCGCGAATTCTATTCACCAGGCAAAAGAACAGCAGTTAGAAACTGCACCAATGGTTGCGAAGTCGGCCTGCGCCGACTAAAACGGCTGTTTCCAGTCCACGCAGGTGGACTTTGCCTCTGTTGCCGCGAATTTTATTCGC
>CAZPEJ010000944.1:0-1843 GCA_964585465.1 uncultured Ardenticatenaceae bacterium | reverse complement strand
GGCACGGTTACAGGCAGCGGCCCCAGGGCTGGAAATGTTTTATGTCCCTGACGGCGGACAAAATCGGCCGTTAATCCCATAGGGGCTGGCCCACTGGCATTGAGGCCGAACAGTTTGCCCTCGTTTGCCATCCAGATCAAGGCAAACGCATCACCGCCAATGCCAGTGGAGCAAGGTTCTACCACACACAAAGTGGCAACGGTGGCGATAGCCGCATCTACCGCATTGCCACCTGCTTTTAACACATCCAGCCCGGCCTGCGCTGCTAATGGCTGGCTGGTAGCAACCAATCCGTTGCGGGCTATCACGTTGGAGCGGCGGCTGGGGAAGGAGTAGGTTTCAAATTGCATAGGTCACGACTCATCTTTTGATTTTTTGTTTATAGGGTAGTTTGAGTTGGGGAACTTCAGTTTCAATTTGTTCAAATTCTGAGCCGTTTGCTCGATCCGCCAGTAAAGCAGCAACTAAATTGCCGTTGCCTGATCCTTTAAGTTTTTGCATGGCTTCTAAAGCCTTCTTGCGCCTTATGGCTGTTTGGATAGCTGTTTCATCTTCAACGATAATTTTTATTCGGGTATCTGGTGGTAATTGGAGTGAATGCAGCAAATCTGTCAATTCTGAAACGGTTACGGATTCTAAGATAGACATCGGTTATCTCTCCTACATATCTGATGCACAGTATAACACATCACCCTATGCCCCAATGACAGATTAAATTGCCTTGCCCGTCAACGGCCGTTTCCCAGCCCGGTGGTACAACAGTGGTGGTGTCGTATTGGAAGATGATGGCCGGGCCGCTGAACTGGTGGCCGGAGCGCAGGCTGTCGCGGTCGTACAGGGCGGTGTGGGTGGGTTGCTGGTTGAACCAGACCGTTTTTTGGCCGATGATGGCTGCCGGGGCGGTGCTAACAGGTTGATGGGGCAAAACAGGCGGGGTAATGGGGGAAACGGCCGTTATCCGCACTGTCACAACTTCTATATTAGCAGTGGGTTGATGATAGCCGTACCGTTTTTGGTGGGCAGTATGGAAGAGATTAGAGATCGCAGATTGCAGATTGGGTAAGGAGACGCGCAGTTCGTGGGATTGGCCGACGTAACGCATATCTAAGCTGCGTTGAAGGAGCAATGTAGTGGGGTCGTGCCCTTCGTTGTTCATCTCTGCTACCGCCCGCGCCTCTATCGGCTGAAACTGTGTTTGTAGCCAATCTCCAATCTCTAATTCCAAATCTCCAACCTCTTTTAACACCGTCTGCGAATAATCTTTTGTGGGAGCGGCGGCCAACATGCCCAATGCCGAAAGCACCCCAGGGGTTTGTGGGATGAGGACTCGCGGAATTTGCAGGCTGGCGGCCAGTTCGCAGGCGTGCAATGGCCCGGCTCCGCCAAAAGCCACCAGGGTAAACAGGCGCGGGTCAAACCCCCGTTCGACGGAAATACGGCGGATAGCCCGTTCCATGGTGGCGTTGGCAACCTGAATGACCCCCCAGGCGGCAGATTCGGCCGTTTCCACCCCCATTGCCTCTGCCAGTTGCTCCAACACCGCCCGCGCTGCCCCCTCGTTCAATGGCATGGTGCCACCCAGAAAATGCGCCGCATCCAGCCGCCCCAGAACGAGGTTGGCATCGGTGGTGGTCGCCCGAAAAGCGAAGGGCGAAGAGCGAGGAGCGAGGAGCGATTTTCGCTCTTCGTCCCTCGTCCTTCGTCCCTCGTCCTTCGTCCTTCGTCCTTCGTCCCTCCCATAACACGCTGGCCCTGGTTCTGCCCCCGCGCTTTGCGGGCCAACATGTAATGCTCCACCCGTGTCTACATAGGCCAGGCTGCCACCACCCGCCCCAACTGTGTG
>CAZPEJ010000943.1:0-1853 GCA_964585465.1 uncultured Ardenticatenaceae bacterium | reverse complement strand
TCAACTGCTCTAATAACGCTTCTGCGTCGTTGACGGGGTGGCGACAGACAAAGCGGTGGCAGACGTAGGCGGTGGGGCGGTTGGAGAGCATCGGCCGTTCTGTGAGCAGGGGTATCTGGCTGTGGGGCAACCCAACGGCCAGAACCAGGTTGGGGTGGTATTTTTGGGTGACAGTCCGAAGCAGGGTTTGGGTTTCGGCCGTTTCTAATACCCCTACAATTGCCACTTCTTTGGGTTCGCTCAAAATGAACATGGCCGCACACAGCCAGTGGGCAAACCCGTTTGGGTATCGGCTCATGGCTTCGTACAACGCCCCCGTAGCTGCTTCAGCCATATCCCAGTAACGGCCGTTTCCACTATACAAACTCAATTTTAACAACACCTGGGCTGCCATTGCATTGGCACTAGGGGTAGCGTTGTCTTGCACATCTTTGGGGCGATGAATTAACTGTTCATGGTCGTTTGACGTATCGTAAAAACCACCATTTGTATCATCGGCAAAGTGAGTCACCATTTTTTCCGCCAATTCCTCTGCCCAGGCAAACCAACGTTCATCAAAACTGTTTTGGTAAAGAGCTAATAACCCGTCGGCTAAATAAGCGTAATCCTCCAAATAGGCGTTGTAACGGGCGGTGGCTCCAGCTTTCCAGGTGCGATACAAACGGCCGTTAACCTGTCGCATCGTCTGGTATAAAAACTCCGCGTTTTGCACCGCCACCTGGGTATAATCGGGTCGTTGCAACAAATGGCCCGCCTCGGCAAAAGCCGCCAACATCAACCCATTCCAGGCCGTCAACACTTTGTCATCCAGCCCCGGCCAAACACGCCGCCCCCGCACCACAACCAACTTTTGTTTAGCGGCCGTTATCACCGACTCCACCTGGGCCAGCGGCAAATTAAACAGTTTGGCCGTTTCTTCTGGGTCGCGTGGCAGGTGCAAAATGTTGTGCCCTTCCCAATTACCATTCTCCTTCACCCCGTAATACGACATAAATAACTCAGCATCGTGCCCCAAAATCTGGCGAATCTCCGCCGCCGACCAGACGTAAAACTTGCCTTCCTCCCCTTCGCTATCCGCGTCGTAACTACTATAAAAACCACCTCCCTCGTGGCGCAACTCACGCACAACCCAGTCGAGCGTTTCTTCCACAATGCGGCGGTAAAGCGGTTTGCTGGTCACTTGCCAGGCGTGTAAATATACCCGCGCCAGCAAGGCATTGTCATACAACATCTTTTCAAAATGGGGCACCAACCAGTCGTTATCGGTGGCGTAACGGGCAAAACCGCCGCCCAACTGGTCATACATGCCGCCATAAGCCATCATTTTCAGGGTATGTTCCGCCATGTGCAGAGCCATTGGGTCTTTACGCTGCAAATGCACTCGCAGCAAAAATTCCAGGGTCATGGAGGGGGGAAATTTGGGGGCACGGCCGAATCCGCCTTTAAGCGAGTCGAAGCTATTGAGCAGGTTGCTGAGGGCATTAAAGATGAGTTGATCATCTAACGGATTTTGGCTGGCTGCCAGGGCCAGGGCGCGGCTGAGGTGTTGGGCAATTTCGCCCGCGCTCTTTTCAATTTCGCCGCGCCGCATTTTCCAGGCGTTGAGAATGCTACCCAAAATTTGCCGGAAGCTGGGCATTCCATAACGCGGGGTGAGCGGGTAGTAGGTGCCACCATAAAACGGCCGGCCGTCGGGGGTGAGAAAGACGGTCATCGGCCACCCACCATGCCCGGTAATTGCCACAACGGCCGTCATGTAAATGCCGTCAATATCAGGTCGTTCTTCCCGGTCTACCTTGATGTTGACAAAATGTTCGTTGAGATAATCGGCCGTTGCCTGATCCTCAAATGAT
>CAZPEJ010000942.1:0-1858 GCA_964585465.1 uncultured Ardenticatenaceae bacterium | reverse complement strand
ACGTTTTACGTTTCACGTTTCATTGGTTGTCAACTCCCTGAGTTCCCAAAGAGCCGAAGTCTTTTTACGCAATTGTTTCTATAGTAGCCCCACCAACGTTACCACCCCAAACCCGCCAATCATCACGCCAGAGAGGCGATTAACCCATTGCATCATGGGTGGGGTGAACCGGGTACGCAGTAAACCGACGATACTGCTTAAAATGAGCCACCAAACGGCCGATCCGACAAACACCCCACCGACTAATTGAACCGCCTGCCAACCTCCTTGCCCGCTGACCACCCCCAGCCCGGCAAAAATCGCCAGGAAGGAAAGGATTGTGGTAGGATTTGACAAAGTGAGCAAAAATGTGGTGGTGTAAGATTGCCATAACCCCTGCCCTGACACAGTGAGTGTGTCGGATTTTGGGCGGGAGAAAAAAATACGTAGACCGAGGTAACAGAGAAACAAACCGCCCAATAGTTGCAACCAGCGTTGTTGGGCGACGAGGAAATTGGTGAGGATGGTTAGGCCAAACCCAGCGATACAGCCATACACCGCATCGGCCGTTGCAGCCCCCAGGCCAGAGACAAAACCAGACAGGTTTCCTTCGGCCAGGGTGCGGCGAATGCACAAAACGCCAATTTGCCCCACCGGGGCGGCAATGGAAAACCCTAAAACCAATCCTTTGATAAAATGTTCCATAAAAATAACCATCTTAACAAGACAATACATTTGGAGACATACCTAAACTGTTATGATAGCTTGTGAGCTGTATTTTTCATAACCATAAGGCAATAGAGTGTATCGAAAATAAGGTTTTTCGCGCGGAGGCGCAGAGCCGCAGAGGGTTTTCCCTCCCTGCGTCTCTGTGCCTCTGCACGAGAATTTTCTGCCAATAAAGATGAATCGTGATAAAAACAGGAAGCGATAAGATGAAACATCAAGAGGGCAAATTTCAAGGGAGTGGGGCAACGCCCCTTTTTTACCAATGCTGGCGGCCAGACGAACGGCCGAAAGCTGTTTTGCTAATTGTCCATGGCATTGGCGAACATAGCGGCCGTTACATGAACCTGGTCAACCACTTTGTCCCAAAGGGGTATACCATCTACAGTTTTGATCATCGCGGACACGGCCGTTCTCCTGGCCCGCGTGGTCACATCAACAAATGGGCTGAGTTGCGCGGCGATGTGCAAAACTTTGTACAACTGGTAACAACCCAGGAGGCAGAACGGCCGTTATTTTTATTCGGTCATAGCCTGGGTGGGTTAATTGTGGCCGAGTATGTGTTGCACCATGCCGAGGGGTTGCGCGGGGTTTTGATTTCTGCCCCTGCGTTAGGGACATCCGGGGTTTCCCCCTTGTTGGTGTTTATTGCTAACATCGTGTCTTTCATTCGCCCCACATTCACCCTAGAAACCGGGCTGGATGTCAACGGCATTTCGCGGGAAACGGCCGTTGTGGAAGCATACAAAGCGGATCCGATGGTTCACGGCAAAGCTTCGGCACGCATGGGAGCAGAAATTCAAAAGGCCATTACCTGGACACACACCCATGCCCATGAATGGTCGTTGCCCTTGCTCATGTGGCACGGCGAAGCAGATACCCTCACCAGCCCGGCCGATAGCCGCCTCTTTTTTGACAAAATCACCTATCCCATCAAAACTTACCTCAGTTATCCAGACGGCCGTCATGAATCCCACAACGACCTGCACCGCGCCGAACTATTTGCCAGCATGGATAGCTGGCTAACCAGCACAGCTGGTTAACCAGCATAACTGGTTGAATGCAACAGGAGAGAATGGGACGCGGATGAACGCGGGTTGGGCGGATCAACGCGGGTTTGAGAAATGGTTGTTTTGCCCATGAAAATTGGTAC
>CAZPEJ010000941.1:0-1861 GCA_964585465.1 uncultured Ardenticatenaceae bacterium | reverse complement strand
ATAGCTGACAGCTACCCCCACCATGACAACACCTGAGCCTGAACAGTTGCAGCTTTTCCGAGGGGAGGCACATCAACCTTTTTTGTGGGAAAACGGCCGTTCCGCAGCGTTGTTGTTACATGGGTTTCCTGGCACACCGGCGGAAATACGGCCGTTGGCAGAGACCATTCACCGGGCGGGCTGGACGGTACAAGGGCTGCTCATGCCGGGGTTTGGGTCACAAATCCCCACCTTGCCCCAGCGGCGTTATCAGGAGTGGGTAGAAGCCGCCAGGAACGCATTAACCATTCTGCAACAGCAGCATGAACCAGTGGTGTTAATCGGGTATTCGATGGGAGGGGCGGTGGCTTTGAATGTAACGGCCGTTACCCGCCCCCATGCCCTTGTTTTGCTGGCCCCTTTCTGGCGGCTGGGCAGCAAACGGCACACCATCACCTGGAACTTGCTCAAACCCCTCCTGCGCCACATTCGCCCACTCCGCAAAGCAGACTTTAACCACCCGCGACTACGCCATTTCCTGAACCTGTTATTACCCGATGCCAATCTGGACGATCCCCTCATTCAACAAACCCTGCGCGAGTTACCCATGCCGGTGCGGCTGATGGATCAATTGCGACAGGTGGGGCGGGCCGCCTTACAAGCCGCTCCCCAGGCACACTGCCCCACCCTGGTGTTGCAAGGATCACAAGACGACATTGTGCGGCCAGCCACAACCCACCGGCTAACCCTCAAATTGCCCCAATTGCAGCAATATGTTGAATTGGCTGCCCCCCATCAACTAATCAACCCGGCACTCCCTTCCTGGCCGTTATTAGAAAAGCGGGTGATGGAATTTCTCGCCACAGTTGGCAAATGAGCCATGTCAGGGTTTAATAGTGTCCGATTTAGTTCCTCGCTATTTACGAGGTTCACTACATGCACATTTTTTATTACCCAGACCATATCCGCCACGATCCCGGTCAATTGCACCGGCCCGAAGCCACCTACAATAATAAATACTATAGTGAAGTGGCTCAACGGGGTATTGTTTTGCACCAGGCATTAAAAACGGCCGAATTGGGCGGTATCTCCACACCGGCCGATTTTGGCATGGAACCCATTGGGGATATTCACGAATATGGCCTGATCTCGGTCTTACAAACCACCTATCACCGGGCCAAACGGGAAGAAGGCAGTGATCCAGCCATTCCTGAGGCCTTTCACGTTGGCCGACCCTCACAACGCAAACCCCGTTCTATCTGGGGGTTATTAGGGTATTACTGTTTCGATACCTCATCTCCCATTTTTGAGTACACCTGGGATGCTGCCTATTGGAGTGCCCAAACGGCCCTGAGTGCGGCGGCTTTTATTTCTGGCGGCGGGGAAAAAGTGACGTATGCGCTGTGTCGCCCGCCCGGCCACCACGCGGCTACCGATTTGTTCGGCGGGTTTTGTTATTTGAATAACGCAGCTATCGCGGCCAACTGGTTGGTGCAGCAAGGGCATCGGGTGGCTATTTTGGATGTAGATTACCATCATGGCAACGGGACGCAGGCGATATTTTACGGCCGTTCCGATGTTTTGTTTTGCTCCCTTCACGCCGACCCGCTTTACGAGTACCCCTACTACTGGGGGTTTGCCGACGAGTTTGGTAGTGGAGCCGGGGTCAATTACAATTTTAACTTCCCCCTGCCCAAAGGCACTGAAGAAGGGTTATACCTGCAAACCCTGGAAGAAGCCCTGGTAAAAATTCGCCAATATGTACCAGATGTGCTCCTGGTGTCGCTGGGACTGGATACGGCCGAAAATGACCCGGTAGGTGGTTTCAAACTCCAGCGCGAAAGTTTTTATAAAATGGGGGGCAAACTTGGGGCAATGAACC
>CAZPEJ010000940.1:0-1872 GCA_964585465.1 uncultured Ardenticatenaceae bacterium | reverse complement strand
TCTTTTTTGTTAATGTTCTAATCTATTCAGTCATTAACGAACTCTAAACTCAAGTAAATCAGTATTTGGTTGCTGGCGGTGGAGTTAGCGTATATGCAATAGCGTCCCAAACAGAAGCCATGATTACGATTGGCACACGGCAACTAACCAATCATTACCTGTTTATCCACGAGATTTTCCACCTTTTAGATATAGTTGTATTGGGTGGAACTGCAAACAAGACACTACTAGCTGCCCAGAGAGCTGACCCAAACTTCCCCAATCGGCCAACTGTGGAAGGAGATGGATTCATTTCTACAAGTTGGGGATTTGCTGGAGGAAACTTGAGTGAGTGGCAGAAAAGCCGCTTAGGAGCATCGGGAGAGGAGTTTGCTGATATGGGCATTGGTTGGACGTATAATCAATGGGAGGTTAATGAAACGGGAGTTGGGTGGTCGTCACAGGGTCAAGCCCGTGCCAGCTTTATGGATGTCAATATGGCCATTTGGTTGACCCAGCAAATCCCCTAATCAAGGAAAATCATATGCAACAGAAAGAAACAAATTGCTTTACGCATCATGATTGGTTGATAATGGGGTTGCTTATGATGTTAGTAACCCTCATTGGCTGTACCATATCCCAATCAGATGGTCAGGGAAATGAAGTCGCCATGCCGGGCATTAGCCTGACATTTACGATGACAGTTATTCCTATCTCTCAATCAGCTACCTCAGCCCCTTTGTTGGCACCAACACAAACGGCTTCTGTCATTTCTACTCCTGCTGTAACACCAAGCCGAACAACTACCATTACGCCCTCTCCTTCCGCAATGCTAACAGCTACCTTTACCCCTGCCCCAACCTTAACACCTTTGCCAACCATCCCTCTAAGACAACATGGTCAGGTTTATGCCGACTTGATGAGTAGTAATGGTGGTTGTGTGTTACCCTGCTGGTGGGGATTTGAATTAGGTGTCACACCGCTTGATGAAATACGGCAGTTTTATGCAGCATTTGGCACATATATTACCGAACAGGTTGGACGCAACGGAATTTCAGAACTTGATGCCACGTTTGTAGACCCTCAAATTGAAAATGGCGAACAAGTAGTTCACTCCTTTGTGGGTCAGGATGGGGTTGTCATTACAGCTCAGATTCATGCCCATGACCCAAGTTATCGGATTGAACCACTGCTACAACAGTTAGGCCCCCCGTCTGAAGTGTGGATGTGGACTATACCTGAACCTTATCAGGGCATCTTGATTGCTCGTTTTTATCTCTATTTCCCTGAACACGGTGTTTTTATTCTTTATGCTACAGGTGGTGAGTCACACCGTGATACCGTCAACATCTGTTTTGATGACTATGGGGGGGTAAAAATACTATTGTGGGATCCAATTATCTGGGACCCTGATAATACCAAAGGTTTTACTGAACGCCTTAATGAGAGTAGTGAGAGATTAGCATATAAAAGTTACCGTTCCATTGAAGAAGTAAGTGATTGGAGTTTAGCAGAGTTTTATACCATTTTAACCGACTCTATTCACTCAGAATGTCTTGAAACTCCATCCAACTTATGGCCATCGCCATAATCTGACGTGGTGTCAAAACCGTTGAACCCACCGGCAAAACCACCTAGTACCTCTTCCCCTGCATCGAAGAAGAAGTCAACGGCTCCACCACCATCCGTCGCGTCACCTACAGCGCGGCCGGGCAGGCCATCGCCTTACGGGTACACATCGTCGGCAGCACCAACACCCTCTACTACCTGCACAGCGACCACCTCGGTAGCACCAGCCGGGCAACCACCACAAGCGGTACTCTCGTCTCTGGCTCTACTGCCCGTTACTACCCCTTTGGCGACTGGCGCACCGAACCCACCGCCAATCTCACC
>CAZPEJ010000939.1:0-1878 GCA_964585465.1 uncultured Ardenticatenaceae bacterium | reverse complement strand
TCCCAATACGTGGGTAACGCTGAATGAGGTTTTCAAAGTCTTGGTGTTTCAGGGAAACGAGTTTTACTGGGGTGGCAGTAACGGCCGTTGCTGTGAATGGTTGTTGCGAAACCAATGAAATCTCGCCCAAAAAATCCCCATTTCGCACATGCCCCACCAACGTCTGCCCATCGGGGGCAAAAATGTCCATCGTCCCCTCCATCACCATGTACAGCGCATCCCCACGCTCCCCAGCCCGCAGCACCACCGCCCCGGCCGGATGCTCCACCACATGACACAACGAAGTAATTTTTGCCAGTTCCCCCTCCTCCAACCCCTGAAAAACCGCCATGCGTCGGGTGGTTTCATTCACCGAGATACCCATCCGTTTTTCCTCAAACCCCGCCCGCACCAGTTCAAAAATGGCCCGGCTGTCATCCGTCAACTGCGCCCAATCTATGTCCAGCGGCACATACAACTTTGCCATTTTCAGCGTATCTAGCCGCTCCACCTCGTGAAAAACAAAAGAAGGGCAATAGGCCACCGGCACAAAACCCAGGTTACTCAAGGTACGTTGAATATCGGGCCAATACGCGCTGACGGTAATTTCGGTGTATTCAGCCCCATACACCTCCTGCGCCCAAACATCTAACTCTTTGAGCAAAAACCCGGCCACATCGTCACGCAGGTCTATCAGCTCTAAAACTTTGATAGAACGGCCGATACTGTCCAGCGAGAACCCAATCGCCCCCACAATTTTGCCATTATCTTTAGCCACCAGGTAACGAGAGTTGCGCGATTCCAGCAAAAACAGCCCATAAGTCAACTGCAAATTGCCAAACACATGCCGGCGCGACAGGCGACCCCGTTCAATTCGCAGCAAATAAGGCAACACAGATTCATTTAACTCCTCCACTTCAAAACCGGTGCCAATGGGGTAGCCGTCAGCATCTTCAACCGCAATCAGGTCGCTGCGATACCCCAGGTTTTCTAGCGCAATTTGCCCCAACAGAAAGGCTTCGGGGATGACGCGGGGATGGTTGGCACGAAGTTCACGCGCCGGGCCAAAGGTTTTTGCCATCATTACCAGACTTTCCCGATTTTTTAACAACACCTTTTGTGGCAAAAACCCAATCGGCCGTAATCCATGTTTTTCCGAAATACGTTGGGCAAACGGGTGGGCCGTGCGGCACTCGGTGAGGCCAAAATGCAGCCGCCGCTCGGCAAACTCCAGGCGGGCGTGCATTAAAGCTGTCCCCACTCCTTCGCCGCGATAATCCGGGTCAACCGCTAAACGGCCGAATTCCCCACACAAATCTGCATAAGCCCCCACTTCATAATATACCGAAGCCGTCCCCACCACCTGGTCGCCAATTTCCGCCAGCAAAAACAGATAACTATCCTGGTAAATGCTGCGTTTCAACCACTCGTCGTTATAAAACGCTTTGTAGGGGTAATCCTCACCATAACTACGGTAAAAAAGAGTACGAATGGCAGGTAAATCCGCCTCTGTAACTGCCCGAACGAGGACTTCTTCGCTCATATTTATTTCCTCTTTGACAGGCTGTGGTAGGTTACGTATTACGTATAACGTATTGCGTAAAACCACCTACACAATACGCAATAAAAACCGTTTGATTGCCTCCATTTTACCTGATTTTTGTCAATTCCTCATCGCCCAAAATGCAGGGTTGGGGAAATGGGGTGCGGATCAACGCAGGTGCATTGGGTCAACCTTCCTGAAGCTTAGTTGAACTGTCATGCTGAGCGCAGTCTGCGGAGCGAAACATCCCATTCCCACCAGAAGAATGGGATGCTTCGGAAGACCTCCGCATGACAAATTTTTGTGTTGAACTGTCATGCTGAGCGCAGTCTGCGGAGCGAAGCATCCCATTCCCA
>CAZPEJ010000938.1:0-1879 GCA_964585465.1 uncultured Ardenticatenaceae bacterium | reverse complement strand
ACGCCTCAGCCCCACAGCCTGGGCAACGGCAAACACCGCGACCACCTCCGCCAGCAGAGCCACCATCCATTTGCCTGCCACTGTGAGGGGCGGCCAACCCATCAGCAGGATCAGCCCACTGCCCAACACCCACAACACGTCCAGCAGAACGGCCGTTTTCCCCCACCCTTTGCTCAACGAAACCTGCCCCGTGACCCAAAATAGCAGAGCCGCATACCCCAACAAACTGACCCCCAACCCCGCCAGGATAGGAGATGCCAATCCTGAAAAATCAGCCACCGAGCCAGCCGCCAACAAACTGACCAACCCACTAACACCCGAAAAAAGTGCGTTCCCGCGCATGGCTCGCCGTAGCAAGCTAGAGTCTGAAACTTGAAAACTTGTACTCATCTGTTTACCTCCGGTTTAATGACGATTTCACCCTTTTTACCGGAAAAAACAGTGCCAGGTCTATGAAAAGTAGTGCCATTTACTGCCAACCAACAGCTACTTTTGCTGCAACTCCTGAGCGATTAACTTTGTAGCGGCCGTTTGCCAGTTGTAAAGTGTCCGTTCTGGCACCTGTAGCTGAAACCACGCCAGGGCAGTGGCGATGGTTGTGTCCTTTTCATCCCCGTTGTTTGGCCGTCGGCTATAGGGTTTTAACCCCAGCACATAGGGAAAGTAGAGGGCGTTGTAATATCGCCACTCATCTGTGGTGCCAAAATCCCCTTTTTCCGGCGGTTTCAACCGCTCAATGCTTTCTGCTAACAAAATTTTGAGAACGGCAGCCCGTTCCAATGTACTGGCCTGGGGCGGCAGACGGCGCGAAACGGCCGTTAAATAAATGAGTGGGTTTGCTGCCAGCTTGGGCAAATGTCCCATGTGGCTTAAGGCGCGGCGGGTGAGTTGGACAAATTGCGCCTCGTCCAGGTCACTCATCGCCAGAGCCGGGTCAAAACGGGAAACGGCCGTTGCTGCTTCGCGCAATTCAGCGCGGGTCTGGCGAATCTGTGGGAACGTGAAAAAAGCAATCCGATCCAGCCAGTTTTGTAGCGGATCAGCAAACGTTTGTACCAAAAGAGCCGATGTAACGGTGGTAAACAAGAGCAATAACATCGGAAAAGTCACCCCGGTGCTAACCCACATCACCACCCCCACCTGCCCGGCAAATAACAAAGCAGTAAAAATGGCATAATCAAAGGAACGGAACAGATGCGGCCACAATGTTTCCCCCTGCTCTGCTGCGTCTTGAACGGCCGTTGCCAGCCCCAGCAGCCCCAACATTCCCCCGCCCGCCAACCGCCAGCCCCAAAATAGCGGCTGGTTGGCAGCATATAACCACCAGGCCAGGCACCCACCCGCCAGCAAATACAACGGAATCATCCAGGCAACTGACCAGGGGCGGCGAATGAAGTGCCAGGCACAAACCAGCCATAAAAAGAAGAGTAATAACAGTAACGGCCGTTCCCAGACGCGCAACTTATCGGCCGTTTCAGCCGGAGCATAGGCGGCTAACCAATGCAGCGATAGGGTAACTGCATAAACCAGCAGCGTCAAACTCACCCAGCGCAACCGGGTTTCCCCTGCATTTCGCCCCAGCAGATAAAACCCCATCCACAGGGTCAGACCAAAGGTGAAAAGATGCAATGTATTGATCACCTATATACTCATCGTTGTGACAGGTTTCTGGGTCTTTCGGATTTTGTGAGGTTTGCCGTGAAACGTAAAACGTGACCAGAGAAATTTCACGTTTCACGTCTCACGTTTTACGTTTCACTCGTTGCCAACCCCTTGAGTTCCCAAAGAACCTAAGATTTCTCGCGTAGAGACGCAAAAGCGCGCAGATTTTTCCCACTCAGCGTCTCCGCGCCTCTGCGCGACATGAAGTTAATTGCGA
>CAZPEJ010000937.1:0-1880 GCA_964585465.1 uncultured Ardenticatenaceae bacterium | reverse complement strand
ACGGCCGTTTCTGACCCCCCCCCAACCGCCCCCGACCGTACCCTGCTGTATCGGAACATTCTCACCCTGGTCATCATTCTGTTGCTCATCGGGGCCTGGCTCTACATTCGTAAATCATAAACATGGTGAACGGCCCCATTCACAATTCACAATTCACCATTCACCATTCACCATTCGCTCCCATGAAAAAACTTTTCTTTCCCCTCATTTTTCTCATTTTAACGGCTTGCGGCCAGGCAGACCTCGCCCCCACCGGCGACAGCTTGTTTGTCAATATCAGTACCCAGGCAGGTATTGTCAATAATCGCCTGGGCAAAGAAAAAACAATTGGGCAGGCGTGGGGGGATTATGATCAGGACGGCTGGCTCGATTTGTATGTCACCGACATGGCCGGGCCAAATACCCTGTACCACAACAACGGCGATGGCACATTTTCGGTTTCACCCTTCTCCCGTCAGGTTTCGCTGCCCGATGCCTATAGCGGCGGAGCCACCTTTGCCGACTACAACAACGACGGCTGGCCTGATCTGTATGTGGTCAACTGGGGGCCAAACTACCTGTTCTACAACCAGCAGGGGCGCGGTTTTGCCAACGTCACTGATTGGGCAGGTGTAGCGGGCAACGAAAACAGCCAATCCGCCTCCTGGGGTGACTACGACGAAGATGGCTGGCTCGATTTGTATGTGGCTAATTGGGCTTGTTACCCCCGTTGCGGCCGTCCCAGCAGCGGCGAAATTGACCGCTTCTACCACAACAACGGGAATGGCACGTTTACCGAGGTGACAAACAGTTTAAGCGGCAAAACTACCGGCTCCGGGTTTGTTGCCAGTTTTGTAGATTACGACAATGACGGCGATTCAGACATTTATCTGGTCAATGATGAGTTCATTCATCCAGTGGGGAATGCCCTATGGCGCAATGATGGCCCTGGCTGCGAGGAATGGTGTTGGACAGATGTGTCTACCGAGGCTGGGGCCAATACCAAAGTGATGGGGATGGGGTTGGCGATAGGGGATTACAATAATGATGGATACCTGGATTTTTATTTCTCTAATGCCGGGCCGATGAAGCTGTTGCAAAACTTGAGGAATGGGGCTTTTGCCAATGTGGCCGAAGCGGCCGGGGTGGAAATGGCGGAAAGTATTGGTTGGGGGGCTGTTTTTTTTGATTACGACAATGATGGTTGGCAAGATTTGTATCTGGCGGTGATGGAAAAAACAACGCAGGAGGAGCCAGCCGACCCGTTGCTGCACAATGAGAGGGATGGCACATTTACCAATATGGGAGCCAGCAGTGGGCTGGATGTGACCGGACGCACGTTGGGGGTGGCGTATGGGGATTATGACCAGGACGGCCGTTTAGACCTTGTGGTCGGCCATTATGACGAGCCATATGAACTGTACCGTAATCAGACACACACGGATAACCATTGGCTGGCTTTGCAGTTGGTGGGGGGTGGGCCGGTAAACCGGGATGCTGTGGGGACACGGGTGTATGTGACGACGGATGACGGCCGAACCCAACTGCAAGAAGTGACTAATGGCTCTAGTCTGGGGGCGGGGAATGCCCTTGATTTGCATTTTGGCCTGGGGCAGGCGCGGGTGGAGTCGCTGGAAGTGGTATGGACAGATGGCACTCGCCAGACATTTCGCCGGGTGCCGATGGATCAGGCGTATCGGCTGGTGTACCCGGCCGGGGAGTCCACCCGATTGGATCAATACCTGGAACTGTATGGTGGGGTGGTACGACAAACGGCCGTTTTGTTGCTCTTGTTGGCGGCCGGGTTGTTGACGTTTCTTGTTTGGCGAATGAACAAAACACGAAGAAACACGGGGTTAAAACCCCGCGCTATAAACAACGCCCTGTAAACAGGGCTTAAG
>CAZPEJ010000936.1:0-1885 GCA_964585465.1 uncultured Ardenticatenaceae bacterium | reverse complement strand
GCTGTGTCACAAATAAGGAATAGCTATGACAACTTTTACCCCTTCTGTCACAAAAACAGAGGCCAAACCCACTGAACGAGTGGCGAAGGCTTATGCCAATCCCTATTACGCGGGTATTTTGTTGGGACTTGTCCTGTTTGCCTCTTTTTTCCTCACTGGCAATGGCCTGGGAGCGTCAGGAGGCATGAACCGTATTCTGGTTTATTTTGAAGATTTACTGGTGCCAGCCCATGTTGACCAAAACGCCTACTTGCTGACGATGGCCGGTGGGGAGCGAAATGCCCTGGATAATTGGGTTGTTTTTCTCACCGCAGGCACGATTTTGGGTGGGGCGGTATCGGGGTGGCGAAACGGCCGTTTGAAAATCGAAACCAACCGTGGCCCCCAGGTTCCCGTGCGCCTGCGCTGGCTCATGGCTTTCCTGGGTGGTGCTTTTATGGGTTTCGGCGCGCGGCTGGCGCGCGGCTGCACTTCTGGTCAAGCCCTATCAGGCGGAGCCGTCCTTTCGGTCGGCAGCTGGGCCTTCATGTTTGCTGTTTTCGGCGGCGCATATGCCCTGGCTTATTCGCTAAGGAAGTTTTGGAATTGAAAAACCGAGTTTTTCTACCAAAACTCGGTTTCTATGGAGGTCAACATGGCACCTTTTCCCCTGGCACTTTCAGAAATTTTAGGACATTGGAATGCCTACATTGTCTATTTACTTATTGGGTTTGCGTTTGGTTACATTCTGGAGATTGCTGGATTTGGCAACTCCCTAAAACTCTCCAGCCAGTTTTATTTCAAAGACCAAACCGTCCTCAAAGTGATGTTTAGTGCCATCGTTGTGGCGATGGTACTCATTTTCCTCACCTCTGGCCTGGGTTTGCTCGATTACAACCTCATTTGGGTCAACCCTACCTATCTGTGGCCGGGGATTGTGGGTGGTTTGATTATGGGGGTGGGGTTTATCGTGGGCGGTTTTTGCCCTGGCACCTCGCTGGTGGCCGCCGCGACACTCAAAATAGATGGGCTGTTTTTTGCTCTGGGCACCTTTTTCGGCATTTTCCTTTTTGGTGAAACCGTCCCTCTGTTTGCCAATTTTTGGAACTCCTCTTACATGGGGCGGTTTACCCTTCAGGATTGGTTGGGGTTAGACACGGGTGTGGTGGTGCTGTTGGTGGTTTTGATGGCCTTGTTTATGTTTTGGGGGGCGGAACAATTGGAGCGTATGATCGGCAAAAAAGACCCGGCCGCCGCTCCCAAATGGCGGTATGGTGTGGCTGGTGGGTTAGTTGTAACGGCTTTCGCTGTCATTCTGATTGGTCAACCCACAACGGCCGATAAATGGGCCAGCATTGCCAGTGAAAAAGAAGCTATCCTGGCCGGGCGCAAGGTACAAATTCACCCGGCCGAACTGCTCAACTTGATGCACGACAACAAAATCAAAACCATTGTGCTGGATGTTCGCAACGAAACGGATTACAACCTGTTTCACATCTTAGATGCCCAACACACCCCACTAGCCCAACTGCCCAACCTCATCCCCACCTTTCACCTGGAACCTGCTAATGCTGTTTTTGTGGTGACGAGTAATGATGAAACGGCCGCTACTGAGGCATGGAAAACCTTAACCGCCGAGAGTGTGCCGAATGTGTACATTTTGGAAGGGGGGGTGAATGAGTGGCTCTCCCTGTTTGGCGGCGAAGAATTTGAAGCCGCCACCCCTGGTGCTGTTTCACCAGATGACGTGTTGCGGTATCACTTCACTTCGGCCGTTGGGTCTCGTTACACGGCTGCCAACCCCAACCCCGAAGCATTTGAACTGGAATACACCCCTAAAGTGGAACTTGGCATCAAACGTGGGCCAACAGGCGGCGGGTGTGGGTAACTAGCAGTTTGTGGGAGA
>CAZPEJ010000935.1:0-1894 GCA_964585465.1 uncultured Ardenticatenaceae bacterium | reverse complement strand
GGATCATGCAGGCATCGCCACCCAGCTACAAGTGGAAAAGATGCTCCTCCGCACCGAAGAAGTGACCCGTGCCGAACTGGGGCGAGAGGAGTTTGTGCGCCGAACCTGGCAGTGGAAGGAAAAATATGGCAGCTACATCACCATGCAGTTGCGCCGTTTGGGGGCCTCCTGTGACTGGGATCGGGAACGCTTTACCCTGGATGAGGGGCTGTCTCGTGCCGTGCGCGAGGCATTTGTGCGGATGTATCGTATGGGGTTGATTTACCAGGCAGAGTATCTGGTGAACTGGTCGCCGGGGCTGCAAACGGCCGTTTCCGACCTGGAAGTGGAGTACAGCGAAGAACAGGGCTGGCTCTACCACTTCAAATACCCCCTGACCGATGGCGGCTACCTGGAAGTGGCAACCACCCGCCCCGAAACCATCCTCGGTGATACCGCCCTGGCTGTACATCCCGATGACGAACGATACCAACACCTCATCGGCAAAACTGCCCTGGTGCCCATGCTCAACCGCGAAATCCCCATCATTGCCGACAGCTATGTAGACATGGCGTTTGGCAAGGGCGTGTTAAAAGTAACCCCCGGCCACGACCTTAACGACTTTGAAATCGGCCGTCGCCACCACCTGCCCATCATCGGTGTAATGAACAAAGATGCCACCCTCAACGAAGCTGCTGGCCCCTACGCAGGCCTCGACCGTTTTGAGTGCCGCAAAAAGCTGTGGCTGGACATGAAAGAGGCCCAACTCACCATCCGTGAACAAGAATACACCCTCAATGTGCCACGCAGCCAACGCGGCGGCGAAATTGTTGAGCCGATGGTGAGCAAACAATGGTATGTGAATGCCAAACCAATGGCCGAACTAGGGTTGGCGGCGGTGCATAGCGGCCGTGTTCGTATTGTGCCCGAACGGTTTGTGAAAATCTGGGACAACTGGCTAGAAAATATCCGCCCCTGGTGCATTAGCCGGCAACTGTGGTGGGGGCACCGCATCCCGGTGTGGACGTGCGCCATGTGCAGCCACCAAACCGTGTCGCTCACCGATCCTACCGCGTGCGAAACGTGCGGCAGCCAGCAGCTTGAACAAGACCCAGATGTGTTAGATACCTGGTTCAGTAGTGCTTTGTGGCCTTTTTCCACCCTGGGCTGGCCGGACAAAACCCCAGACCTGGAGCGTTTTTACCCCACCGACGTGCTGGAAACGGGGTACGACATCCTCTTTTTCTGGGTGGCGCGGATGGTGATGACGGGGTTGCTGTTTACCAACGACATCCCCTTTCACACCATTTATTTACATGGCCTGGTCAGAGATGAAAACGGCCGAAAAATGAGCAAAACCCTGGGGAATGTGACAGACCCACTCGATGTGATTAAGGAGTATGGCACCGATGCCCTGCGGTTCACCCTGCTCACCAGTGGCACACCTGGCAACGACTTGAACCTGTCGCTGGCAAAGGTAGCCAGCAACCGCAACTTTGCCAACAAAATCTGGAATGCCACCCGCTTTATCACCAAAAACCTGGACAAAACCAGCCAAACAGACAGCACAGCCACCCCCGATTACACGGTGGCTGACCAGTGGATTTTGACCCGATTGGCCGAAGTCATCGAAACGGCCGATAGATTGATGGATGGGTATCTCTTTGGCGAGGCCGGGCGGCAGGTGTATGATTTTCTGTGGGGAGATTTTGCTGACTGGTATGTGGAACTGGCAAAAGTGCAACTGGCCGAGGGCGGCCGCCGCGCCTGGATGACCCTCTCCGTGTTGCGGAAGGTGTTAGACGACTGCCTGCGCCTGTTGCACCCCTACATCCCATTTGTCACCGAGGAAACCTGGCAGCAACTAAAGACGGCTTTTGAAACGGCCGATTTAGGCATTACTCCCCCCGAAGGC
>CAZPEJ010000934.1:0-1914 GCA_964585465.1 uncultured Ardenticatenaceae bacterium | reverse complement strand
AAGGACCGCCGCAAAAATTACTCGTTGCCGCCCGAAAAGGAATTCTAGACCTATACACTACTCAACCCTTGCTTGAGGAATTAGATGACGTATTAAGCCGTAAAAAATTTGCTGAGCGGCTTAACCTTGCAGGAATCACCCGCCGCCAAATCGTTACGGGATATACTGCCTTGTGTACCATAATTGAATCTGTCCCCATTGAGCCTGTTATTACAGCCGATCCTGATGACGATATAGTATTGGCTTGTGCGGTTTCTGCTAAAGCCCAGTATGTCGTATCAGGAGATAGTCATTTGCTTGGACTAAACGTGTACAAAAATATCCCAATTCTAACGGCCGTTATTCTGCTTACACATCTGGAGGGTAGCCAGTAATCACATTACATAGTTGCCATCAACGGAAAGGGTACAAAAACCAGCACAAATAAAACCAGAGCCAGAATAGCCACAAACCGCCGCCGACTATCCAATCGGGTGACATCATCCAATGGTTCGGCGTGAGTTTGCCCCAGGAAGTAGAGCAGGAAAATCCAGATAACCCAAAACGAGTTCATGGAGAACAGAGCTAACCCACCCAGACCAATGAGCATCGGCCAAAACAGTTGCCGGGCCTGTTTGCCCCATAACACATAAGCCATGTGCCCCCCATCCAACTGCCCCAGCGGAATCAGGTTTAACCCCGTCACCAGCAGCCCCACCCAACCTGCCCAGGCGATGGGGTTTAAGGTAACATCTAATCCATCCCCTGGCAAAATTCGGCCGAAAATTACATACTTGATAAGCAGGTACAAAATGGAGTTCCCCTCAAAAATGCCGCCAGGGGTGGGAGGTTGGACAGTGGAAGTTGCCAGACCATAGGCCAGCAGGGGAATCGCAAACACCAAACCGGCCAATGGGCCAGCCACCCCCACATCTAACAAGGCGCGGCGATTTTTTACCGGGGCTTTAAGCTGAATAAATGCGCCTAACGTGCCGATGAGGGAGATGAACGGCAGGGGAATGAAATAGGGCAGGGTAACGGGCACTTTGTGGTAACGGGCGGCAAAATAATGTCCCAATTCGTGCGCTCCCAGGATGAGCAAAATGCTGAAACTAAACGGCCACCCCTGCCAGATGGGCAGAACGGTGTCTAATCCCCGGTCGGCCGTTTCCAAAAATGCGCCCACAGACAGAGTAGAAAACACAGTCAACAGGAACAGCACCAGGTTGATGATCCAGTTGGAGGGGGATGGGTTAAAGATGGTTGGCAGGGCGATCACCAGGGTACGGCCGTTTTCTTCGCGTATCAGGGGGGTGAATCCGTGCTGCTCAAACCGGTGGCGCAACTCGTCATAACAATCGGCCGTTTCCGCCACAAAACGACCACGAAAACGAACATAACCGGGGTGGGGTTGGTCAATCGCCGTATCCCACACCGTAAAAAAAGCACTCAACTCGTGGCGCAGGACTTCTACTTTTTCTGGGGGAATACCTGGTGGCAGGTGGGGAGAATCTTGCATGGTTTTGTTTTCACCACAAACAGAACAATAGGTTTCTGTCTCTGTGATTTATTCTCAAATAACACTTACGGGGTTTTTGGCTCCTCTTCGTCGTCCCCCCAGCTAATAATCCAAATACACGCCCCGGCCACCAAAACCGTCACCAAAATCAGCCAGAACCATTGGCTACCTTCCAAACCCACATCTCTGGCCTCATAAAGCAAAATAATCACCATGCCCAATGCTAAAACAGCCCACATGGTCAGATTAGGGTGTCGTGACATAAAATCTTTTAATGTTTGCATATTTCAAATTCCTAAGGAATGAAAATTAAATACCTTGCAGAACTGAGATTAGAGATTAGAGATTAAACCAATCTCCAATCTCTAATCTCTTACGGGTTATTTACTCCGCGTCCTTAAGCGTTCACCGCCAGA
>CAZPEJ010000933.1:0-1937 GCA_964585465.1 uncultured Ardenticatenaceae bacterium | reverse complement strand
ACAAAACTGCTCACTGTTGAGGGACACGGGTTAAATAACCTACAAGAGATTAGAGATTAGAGATTGGAGATTGGAGATTGGTTCAATCTCCAATCTCCAATCTCCAATCTCAGTCGTAAGCTGTTTAACTTTCATTTCTCACTGTCCACTGTCCACTGTTTACTGCCCACTGTCTACTGCCCACTGCCCACTGTCCCCCATTTGGCCTTCCCCTTAATTGCGAGTAAAATGTCACTGAACATAAGGAGGCGCAGTTGGCGGAGAAAACATTCGGCCGTTATGAAATCAAAAGTGAGCTAGGGCGCGGAGGCATGGCGGCCGTTTATCTGGCCTACGATCCCCGTTTCGGCCGGGATGTGGCTCTCAAAGTCCTTGTTCACGCCTTCCAAGACGACCCCAAATTCCGCAGCCGCTTCGAGCGAGAAGCCCGTGTCATTGCCACCCTGGAACACCCGGCCATCGTCCCCGTATACGATTTTGGTGAAGACCACGAACAGCTTTATCTGGTCATGCGTTATATGCCAGGCGGGTCGCTGGCAGAACGAATTGTTTTACGGCCGTTTTCCATTGAAGAAGCCTTTCCCATCATTCAGCGCATCGGCGAAGCCCTTGACCACGCCCACCGGCGCGGCATGATTCACCGCGACCTCAAACCGGGCAACATCCTCTTTGACCAATACGGCAACCCCTTCTTGTCCGACTTTGGCATCGTCAAAGTTATTGAAGCCACTACCGGCGGCATGACAGGCAGCGGGGTCATCGGCACACCCGCCTACATGAGTCCTGAGCAAGTTCACGGAGAAATAGAGCTGGACGGCCGGGCTGATATTTACACCCTGGGCATCGTGTTGTATGAAATGCTCACCGGGCGCAAACCGTTTCGTGCCGACACCCCGGCCAAACAGATGATGGCTCACGTACTCAACCCTGTGCCCAATATCCTGGAAGCCAACCCTACCTTGCCTGCCACAACCGGAACCATTATCCAAAGAGCGTTAGCAAAAAATCGAGACGAACGTTTTGGCACGGCGCAAGAGATGACCGTCGCCCTGACCCAGACGATCCCAGGTCAATTTTGGCACATTTCCACCCCTCCAATGCCTGTACCAGTTACGTCCACGATTTCTCCGGCAGAAGCGGAAACGGCCGATCCACCCAATGAAGCCACCGAAACGGCCGTTCAACCCTTGTCAACCCCGGCCATATCGGAAGAACTTACCGTTGTCGGCAAAACGACAAACAGAATAGCTGGCGAAGTGACCATTCAATCACCCCCCGCCAAACCCCACCGATGGCCGATGTGGTTACTGGCCGTTGCCATTGTCGCCGTTGTGGGCATATCGGCCGTTTTATTCAGTTTCTTAGATTCCACCCCAACCCCCACCTTACCAGCCGTTGTGGCAGCAACTGTCACCATCACCCTAACCCCAACACCCACAACCACACCCACTCCCCCACCAGCCACCCAGCCACCCACCCCCACCCCCTCCCCAGAACCCCCAACCGCAACTATCCCGGCAACGGCCGTTGAGGTTATTGGACAATCCTTCGCCGGAACTCCAATCGAAATACACCGTTTTGGAAACGGCCGAACCGTCATCTTATTAGTTGGTGGTTTACATGCTGGTTACTCCCCCGGCACCGTTGAACTGGCCCAACAAGTCATCAGCTATTACCAGGAAAACCTGGATGAAGTTCCGGCCGATATTACCCTCTACATCTTGCCCATCCTCAATCCAGATAGCCCCCAACAACCTGGGGCTTTATCGGGGCGGTTGAATGGGAATGGTGTAGATTTGAATCGTAATTGGGGGTGTGAATGGATCGCCGAAGTGACCTGGCGTGGCACACCCGTACCTGAGGCCGCAGGCAGCCAACCCTTTTCCGAGCCAGAAACGCAGGCCTTACGGGATTTTGTCCTGGAAAAACGGCCGTCA
>CAZPEJ010000932.1:0-1941 GCA_964585465.1 uncultured Ardenticatenaceae bacterium | reverse complement strand
TTTACCATCACCAATGCCGACACCCAATCGGTGGTCAACAACACTATCACCGATGATACAATGGCAACATATTGTGTCGAAGGGCTGGCGGTGGGTAACTATCTGGTGACACGCTCCCAAGTTACCAATGAGGTGATGACGACGCCGGATAGTTGGGCTGTTGCCCTGGTGGATGGCACAGTGACGACGCTGGCGTTTGGTAGCTTTATCAACATTGCGGCCGCGACATCGGCCACCACTTTACCACCCGTCCGCAATACACCAGCTGACGCCGGTACAGAAACATCCCCAACGGAGACAGTTCCCCCCGCAGGGAACAATCTGCTTCGGGGTATCGTTATGCTGATTGTCATTTTGGCGGTTCTGTTGCTCGTGGCCGTTCTGGTTGTTATCGTAAGTGCCCGGCGCAGTGCCGTTTGACGCGATGTACAAACCATATCTGGTAATCTGTATAGAGGTAGGAAATCCATGCGACACTTTGTTAAATTTTTGCTTCTCTTCTGTTTTATGTTGTTGATAGGAAGAGCGATGCCCGTCGCGGCCGCGCCCCAACAACAAACCAATCTGCTCACCAACCCTGGCTTTGAACAGCCCTTTGATTCTAATGGGGCCGCCAACGGCTGGTCACGTTGGCATCAAGACGACGGCGGCAATGCCAAATGTGAAGAACCCTGGGCCGGTCGTCCGGTGTGGGGACTAGAAACCAACAGTGCCTTGCTCCACCAGGGTTCCGCTTCCCAACATATCGGCAACACGTTTAATAAATGGCATGCGGGTATGGCCCAAACGCTTGCCGTTAAAGCGGGTTCAACTTATCGCTTCACCTTCTGGGCCAGAGGGCGAGCATCCAACGATCAATATCCGGCTCCATCTTACACCAACATCCCTCTCAATGTGCAGGCTCGCATTGACCCTAACGGCCAGGACAATGCCGACAATCGCGTTTTTTGGGACGATTCCGACATTATCGCCGGGGCGGCCAATAGCCCCTTTGACACCTGGATGCAATTTTCCGTTGAAGCCACCGCTACGGGTGCGCAGATGACCGTCTTCGTCGCCGCCAATCTGCGCAATTCTCCCTGCGCGGGTCACATGGATGTCTGGTTTGATGATGCGTCCCTGGTTGAGATTGGGCCACCCCCAACCAATACCCCGCCTCCGGCTCCCACCCGCCCCCCGGTAACTAACACCCCCGTGCCGCCGACCGCCACTTTTACCCCAGAGGTAACGGCTACCTTCACACCGGAACCCACAGCCACGTTTACCGCCACGCCAGAACCGCCCAAAGGGGGCAAAATCTGCCTCAACGCCTTTGCTGATGACAATAGCAACGGCTTCCATGACACCACCGAAGGGTACATGGGACGGGTTACGCTAACAATTGCGCAAAACAACACCATCATCGCCACCGGTCTGTCTAATGGCACGGCCGATCCGGTCTGTTTTGACGAAATTCCTGCCGGAAGCTATCAGGTTGCCCAAATCGTGCCGGCAGGGTTGGAAACAACCACCGCTCCTCAGACCGACATTTCTGTGCAGGAAGGAAGCACCGTCGGTGTCGAGTTTGGCAGTCGTATTCAGGCGACGGCCCAGCCACCATCTCCCGCCACTGAAGTTGCCGTCAACCAACCTACCCCAGATACCAGCAGTACCCCAACGGGTACCACCGCTGACAGTGCTGATTCGGGGCCAGGAGCATTGGCATTTGTTGGTCTGGCCGTTATTGGGCTGGCGGTTGTTTTGTTAGGCGTGTTAATCTTCCTGGTTTTGCGCCAACAATCACGCGGCTGATATCTGTTGGTCTGATCACTAAAACCAGAAACCGGGTTTCGCGGCGAAACCCGGTTTTTACTTATAAATCTACGATTACGGTATTGTACTTAATCCCATCTGTGTAGCTCAATCATGAGAAAATTTGCTCGCCCATGACTAATCGCCCTT
>CAZPEJ010000931.1:0-1945 GCA_964585465.1 uncultured Ardenticatenaceae bacterium | reverse complement strand
CTGGGCATGTTAGGCAGCGTTGCCAAACGTGCCATCACTGGCGAATCCATCTTCATGACCCATTTCACCAACAAAGCCTCCGGGCGGAAAAAGGTCGCTTTTGCCTCCGCCTACCCTGGGCGCATTATGGCCATTGACCTGGACGAAGCCAAAGGTGAACTCATTTGCCAGCGCGACTCCTTCCTCTGCGCCGCCCTGGGCACCGAGATCACCATCGCTTTTAACAAAAAGTTAGGGGCCGGGTTATTTGGCGGCGAAGGGTTCATTTTGCAACGGCTACGCGGCGACGGCATGGTTTTTATTCATGCAGGTGGCATGATTGTGGAAAAACGGCTGAACGGGGAAAAATTGATGATTGACACTGGCTGTATTGTCGCCTTTGAATCCACCATCAGCTACGACATTCAACGCTCCGGCGGTCTAAAATCTATGTTATTTGGTGGCGAAGGGTTATTCCTGGCTACCCTGCAAGGCACCGGCCGCGTCTGGCTACAATCCCTCCCCTTCTCCCGCCTGGCCGACCGTATCCTGGCAAACGCCCCCCGCAGCGGCGGCAGCTCCTCCGACGAAGGCTCCCTGATCAAAGGGGCTATCAATTTGTTCCAGGGATAGTGTTTATAGTAAACAGTGAACAGTAAACAGTAAACAGTCCACTGTTCACTGTTCACTGTCCACTGTTCACTGTCCACTGAGTACTTTGCAAAACTTCCTCATACTTCGCCAAATTGGTGGCAAAGTTCAAACGGCCGAATCCCATCCGTACATGTTCATCCCCATACCCCAGGCAACTACTGGGCAACAGCAAAACCCCCGACTCTTTGGCTAACTGGTGGCAATAAACCGTTGCCGAAGGTTGATGCAATCCCACCAGAGCCACCGACCCAGCCTGGGGGGGCCGCCAGGTGAACTGGTGCGGCCAACGGCCGAAAAACTCACTCGCCACCGCCACATTCTGCTCAATCAACCCTCGATTCCGCGCCACCAACTGGGGCTGCGCCTGCAACCCGGCCAGAGCCAGAAACTCACTTGGTGTGGGCGGGCAAATGGTGGTGTAATGTTTCCAGTTGATAAACTGCTCCCGCAAGGCCGCATCCCGCCACACCACCCAGCCAGAACGTAACCCTGGCAGCCCGTGAACTTTAGACAACCCCGACAACACAATCGCCTGTTCATACAAATCGGCCGCCGACGGCAGCGCACTACGCCCACCAATTTCCAATCCCCGGTACATCTCGTCGCAAAAGAGCCAGATGTGATGCCGCTTTACCAGGTCAATCATCGCCTGGAACTGGGCCAGGGAGGGCAAAAAACCGGTCGGGTTGTGCGGAAAGTTGACGATGAGCAGCCGGGTTTGTGGTGTGAGCAGGGTTTCTAGCCGGTTCAGGTCAAGCTGCCACTCCCCGGCCGTAGCCTCTATCTCCCACCGGCTCACATGGTTGGTAATGTGTTCTGCCATGTTGAGTAGGGAGTCATACGCCGGGGTCAGCACCACCACATGGTCGCCGGGCTGCAACAGGGTTCGCATCGTCAGGTAAATCCCCTCTTCCGGGGCCGTCAGAATCACCAACTCGTCCGGCTGAACGGTGGTGTATTGGTGGGAAACGGCCGTTCTCAACTCCCCACTCCCCTGCGACTCCGTATACCCCAGCCGCAACCCTCCCAACGCCTGCAACGGCATCCCGGCCATCTGCAACAACTCCGCAATCGTCACACTCTCACAATCCGACGCACACAACAGATAAGGCGTAACAAACTCATACACCGCAAAAAACTGTTCAATCGTAAACGGAGCAATATACATAATGGAATCCTTGGAGCTATCAGCTTTTAGCTATCAGCTATCAGCTATCAGCTATCAGCTATCAGCTTTCAGCTTTCAGCTATCAGCTTTCAGCTTTCAGCTTCCCTGCTGACGGCTGATAGCTAACGGCTGACAGCTTCCCTG
>CAZPEJ010000930.1:0-1945 GCA_964585465.1 uncultured Ardenticatenaceae bacterium | reverse complement strand
TACGGCATCAGGTCATAAATTGACATTTTGCTGAAGGAGATCAAAGATTTGCCAATCTCAAATCTCCAATCTCAATGAAAATGTCAGTTTATGCTCTCTGCAAGTATAGAAATCAAGAATGGAGGGTAACGGGAATATACCCTCTCTCATCTCTAATTTTCAAACGGAGGATCAACATGAGTTTTATTGAATCTATCCATGGTCGAGAAGTTTTAGATTCTCGTGGTAATCCCACAGTGGAAGTGGAAGTTCATTTGTATGATGGGGTGGTAGGGCAGGCGATTGTGCCGTCGGGGGCTTCTACCGGCGTGCATGAAGCGTGGGAGAAACGAGACGGAGACAAGAAGCGGTATCTGGGTAAAGGGGTCTTGCAAGCAGTAACGGCCGTTAACGAAGAAATCGCCGAAGCCATTGTGGGTTGGGATGCCACCGACCAAGTTGGTATTGACGAAACTTTAATAGAACTGGATGGCACCGAAAACAAAAGCCGCCTGGGAGCAAACGCCATTTTAGGTGTATCGCTGGCCGTTGCCAAAGCCGCCGCCGCCCACCTCAAACTACCCCTTTACCGTTATTTGGGTGGGGTGTCTGCTCGCAGTTTGCCCGTGCCCATGATGAACATTATGAACGGCGGCAAACACGCCGCAGGCTCCACCGACTTACAAGAATTTATGGTCATGCCCGTTGGGGCCGACACATTTGCCGAGGCGTTGCGCTGGGGAGTGGAGATTTACCACAGCTTAAAAAAGGTGTTATCCGGCAAAGGGTATGGCACAACGGTCGGGGACGAAGGCGGTTTTGCTCCGCGTGTCTCCGCCAACAGCGAAGCCTTTGACCTGATTTTGGAAGCCATTGAAAAAGCAGGTTACAAACCGGGCGAGCAGGTGATGTTAGCGATGGATGCGGCCGCTTCAGAAATTTATGAAGATGGCAAATATCACCTGAAAACAGAGGGCAAGGTGCTGACCGGTGCGGAAATGGTAGATTTTTACGCTGCCTGGTGTGACAAATACCCCATTATTTCGATTGAAGATGGGTTGCATGAGGATGATTGGGCCAGCTGGCAACTGATGATGCAAAAACTGGGCCACCGGGTGCAAATTGTGGGGGATGATTTGCTGGTGACCAATGTGAAACGAATTGAGAAGGCGATGACCTTAAAGGCGGCGAACAGTTTGTTGTGCAAGGTCAACCAGATTGGTACGTTGACCGAATCTATTGCGGCGGTGGACAAAGTGCAACGACATGGCTGGACGGCCGTTGTTTCCCACCGCAGCGGCGAAAGCGAAGATGCCACGATTTCTGACCTGGTAGTAGCTCTCAACGCTGGGCAAATCAAAACAGGTGCCCCCGCCCGCACCGACCGGGTAGCCAAGTATAACCAGCTATTACGAATTGAGGATAGTTTGGGCGATACGGCCGTTTACCCCGGCCTAAAAGCATTTACTAACTTGCAGAAATAACCGAAGGGATCATCAATGACCCTAAAACCCAACATTACCGGGATTAACTTTATGGCGCGCAGAGGCGCAGGGACGCAGAGCGGGAAAACCCTCCGCGCCTCTGCGTGAGAAATCTTATTTCCAATAAACTTTAATGCACAAAACATCGTATGTCTCCAGAAGATAACCTTCTATGAAACAATTAACGCACAAGTTTACAAAAGGATTCAAAAACGTTTGAGGTTTAGGAGAGGGGGGAGATGTGAAACATGAAACGTGAAACGTGAAACGTATGACCAGCACGTTTCACGTTTCACGTTTCATTAGTTATCAACCCCTGAGTTCCCAAAGAACCGATACGTTTTCTCTGGTAATTCCCCACTGATTACTAGGTACTGATTACTGGGTACTGATAGGGGGTTCGGTTATTTTATCATCCAAACGGCCGTTTTCTGGCGCAACTCATCAGGGATGGGGTAGGTGCGTTGTTGGGCATAGTCATA
>CAZPEJ010000929.1:0-1945 GCA_964585465.1 uncultured Ardenticatenaceae bacterium | reverse complement strand
TTGAGATACCCTTTATGAAAAAACCGATAGCGTTACAGTTGTATACGTTGCGCGAAGCTCTAGCGCAAGATTTTGTTGGCGTAGTGAAACAGGTAGCGGCAGCCGGATATGCCGGGGTAGAAACGGCCGGTTTTCCATCGGGCACCACTCCCCAGACAGCCAGCCAGCTATTTCGTGACCTGGGTTTAACAGTTGCCAGTGCCCATTCCCCGTTGCCATTGGGAAACCAGCAACAGGAAGTGTTAGATACCCTGGCAACGCTGGGGTGTTCGCGGCTAGTATGTGGTTACATTCCCGCCGACGAATTTGACACGTTTGACCAGATTCGGCGCAATTGTGAGCGGCTAAATGAAGCCCAGGCTGTGTGCCAGGCACATGGGCTGTCGTTGGGGTATCACAACCATTGGTGGGAAATGTATTCCATGAACGGCCGTTTTATCTATCAACTCATGTTAGAGTACCTGCACCCGGACATCTTCCTGGAAATTGATACCTACTGGGTGAAAACAGGCGGGTTAGACCCGGTCACCGTTCTAGCCGAGGTAGGGTCACGCGCTCCCCTGTTACACATCAAAGATGGCCCGGCCGATAACCCACAGGCTCCCATGACGGCCGTTGGGCAGGGTGTCTTGAACTTTCCCGGCATCCTGGCCGCCCACGCAGCCCACACCGACTGGCTTATTGTCGAACTGGATCGCTGCGCCACCGACATGATGACGGCCGTGAGAGAAAGTTATCAATACCTGGGGGGGTTGCCGTGAAATGTAAAACGTGAAACGTAAAACGTAAAACGTGAAATTTCACGTTTTACGTTCCACGTTTCACTGGCTGTCAACCCCTTGAGTTCCCAAAGAACCAATAAGGTTTCTCGCGCAGGGGCGCAGAGCCGCAGAGGGTTTTCCCTCCCTACGCCTCCGCGTTTCTGCGTGACATAAAGTTAATCTCGGTCATGTCTATTTTTTGGAGGAGTTATGCGCGTTAAGGTTGGTATTGTTGGATGTGGCAACATTTTTGGTCAATATGTGCAGGGATGTCGTGGTTTTGAAATTTTAGAGGTGGTGGCCTGTGCCGATCTGCTGCCGGAAACGGCCGTTGCCAAAGCAGCCGAGTTTGGTATTCCCGCCGCCTATTCGGTGGAGCAACTTTTACGGGATCCAGAAATTGACATCATCGTCAATCTGACCCTTCCCCAGGCCCATGCCTCTATCACCCTGGCTGCCATTGCTGCTGGTAAACATGTTCACAGCGAAAAACCCCTGGCTGTCAGCAACGAAGACGGCCGAAAAATTGTGGCTCTGGCCCAAGAAAGAGGGGTATTGGTCAGTTGCGCCCCCGATACCTTCCTGGGTGGCGGTTTACAAACGGCCCGCAAACTAATAGATGATGGTTGGATTGGCACACCAGTAGCGGCCGTTGCCTTCATGATGGGGCACGGGCCAGAGGCGTGGCATCCCAACCCCGGCTTTTTCTACCAGCCAGGGGCCGGGCCACTCTTTGACATGGGGCCATACTACCTGACGGCTCTGGTACATCTGCTTGGCCCGGTGCGGCGAGTAACTGGTTCGGCGCGGGCCTCTTTCCCCGAACGAATTGCCACCAGCCCCACCCGGTTTGGCGAGAAAATCCCGGTGTTAGTGCCCACCCACACCGTTGGGGTATTAGATTTTGCCAACGGAGCGATTGCCACCTTGATTACCAGCTTCGATGTCTGGTCTCACCACTTGCCCCGTATTGAAATTTACGGCTCGGAGGGGTCGCTCAGTGTACCAGACCCCAACATTTTTGGAGGTGTGGTGCAGATGCGCCGCGCCGGGGCCAACGAATGGAGCGATATACCACACAGCCACAGCGTAGAAGTGGGGCGAGGGATTGGGGTGGCGGATCTGGCGTATGCAGTGCGCGACGGCCGTTCCCCCCGCGCCTCGGTGCAACTGGCAGCCCATGT
>CAZPEJ010000928.1:0-1946 GCA_964585465.1 uncultured Ardenticatenaceae bacterium | reverse complement strand
AGCTGAGTACTGATACGAGCAGGAACTACGAACCTGGGGTTAGGAAGCGGCGCACGATGGCCTGGAATTCGGGTTGTTTTTCCAGAACGGGCACATGACCGCATTGGGGCAGCAGGTTGACTTCGGTGTGGCGGAACATGTGGGAGAGTTTGATGGCATCGTCGGGTGGTACGACCTTGTCGTTTTCGCCCCAGATGAGGCAGACCGGGTGGTTGAGGTGATTTAGCTTGGGGCGAAAGTCGAAAAAAGCCATCGCTTTTAACACGTTGGCGGAAGCCCGCGATAGTTCATAATCTTTTAGCCGCCGTTCCCATACACTTTCGTGTTGTTTATCGGGATCGTGGAAAGGTACTTTGATTTGTCGCTTCACCATTAAGGCGGACTGGGAAACGGCCGATCCCAAATCCACCAGCCCTAATGAAATACCGACCTTCTTGAGTACCTCCGGGTAATTCTCCTGGCTGAGTAACGAGGGGGCCACCAACACCAGGCGGGTAACATCCTGGGGGTAGGAAAGGGCAAAGGCGGTTGCCAGACCCCCACCAAAAGAGTGCCCCAGCAGAGCCACAGGCGGCAGCCGAAGTAGATGCCAGAAATCTGCCAGCCACTCGACCAGGTGGGGGATGGTGTAGGGTTCGGTGTTGTTGCTGTAACCAAAACCAGGAATGTCGGGGGCGATGAGGCAGAAGTCGCGGCTGAGTTCGTGCATGGTTTCGCGGAAGCTGTCGGCTGAGGTGGACATGCCATGTAACAGGAGGAGGGGAGAACGGCCGTTTTCTTCCCCCAGTTTGTAGTAGGCGGTGCGAATCCCGTGAGCATTCACAAAGTAACGGGGCACTTCGGGGTATGGGTAGTTGGACATAATTTCTCCAAAGCTGGCAGCTAATAGCTAATAGCTGAAAGCTGAAAGCTGATAGCTGATAGCTGATAGCTGATAGCCGTCAGACGGTGTAAAGGCCGGGAACCTGGCCAGTGGAGGTGGCAAAACGCACCCCGTTGCGGATGGCTTCGGCCACAACTTCGACGGCCAGGTTGGCAACCACATCAAAAACGGCCGTTACCTGCCCGGTCGCCAGGGCAAAAGCGGTGTCGCCATCGTGGGTGGTGTGTACCGGGTGGATGGCAATTGCCAGGCCATCATGCGCCCGCTGCGCCAAACGGTTGGCCTCGGCTTTGTTCAAAGTGGCATTGGTCGCCACCACAACCAGGGTGGTATTGGTGAGTTGGGCGGGTGGGCGTTGGGGGAATCGGCGCAAGGGATCAACCGTTACCCGCCAACGGCCGTTTTCTTCCCGTGCCCCAGCCAGCACCGAACCGTCGCGGTTCACCACGTCCCCAATAGCATTCACCACTGCCACTGCCCCCACCAACAACTCATCTAGTTGGTAACTTGCCAGCCCCAGCCCCCCTTTCATGATGTATTGGAAACCTGCCCATTTCCCTACCGTCACCCCAATTCCCGCCCCTACATTGCCTTGCAAGGGATTATTTTCCACCGCGTTCTGGCAGGCCATGTAGCCCGTTTCGGCGGTGGGGAACACACCATTACTCATAAACAGGTCATAGACCACCGCTGCTGGCACAATGGGAATGGGGCGAATGGGTGTCCAGTGGCCGATATTTTGCTCCGCCAGATAACGCATCACGCCATCGGCCGTTCCCAGGCCAAACGCGCTGCCTCCGGTCAAAACAATCGCATTCACTTTGTCTATGGGTTTGTCCAGCGACAAAATGGAGGTTTCGCGGCTGCCAGGGGCCGGGCCGCGCACGTCTACACCTGCCACCGTGTCGGGGGGGCACAATAACACTGTGCAACCGGTGTGGTCGGTGGGCAGGCTGGCGTGACCAATTTTTAAACCGGGAAGGGGAAAGGTGGAGGAGATGGGGGGGAATGTCATGGTGGGTGATGAGTGAATAGTAAACAGTAAACAGTGAACAGTAAACAG
>CAZPEJ010000927.1:0-1949 GCA_964585465.1 uncultured Ardenticatenaceae bacterium | reverse complement strand
CCAGCCCCTATGGGGTGTTGGATATGGCCGGGAATGTGTGGGAATGGGTGGCAGACTGGTATGATGGTGAGTATTATGAAACTTCCCCATCAGAAAACCCAACCGGGCCAGCATCAGGTGGCACCAAGGTGCTGCGTGGCGGCTCGTGGTCCTTCAACGATAGCAGCGTCCGCGCCTCCGACCGCGCTAGCAGCTATGCGGCCTACGACAGCAGCAACTTCGGGTTTCGGTGCGCCCAGGAGTGACATCCTCCTTATTTCCTGGATTCTGGGTTTCTGAATTCTGTTCTTGGGGGTGTGGGGGGGTATACGCTCGCCGGGTGTAAATTTCTTGTGTGGATACCAAAAAATGGCATGTACTATTTGGTTATCCATGCTTTGTTGATGAGTTGTTAGGAAGGGGAAACGGCCGTTTCCCTTTTTAATCTATTTTGTTGCCAACAACGGCCGATTTCATTGTACCCTCACTGTTTCCTCCAATCCCAATTCCCGCAGCGCAGCTTTCATCTCTTCCACCTTTTGGGTCGAAATCCCGCCCCCACCAGATACCTCCACCCACAATGTCAGCTTGAGGTTATGGTGTGAGGCAAAACGGGTTAACACCTTCATATAAAAATTGACCCACTTCTGTGCCGGAATATCCCCTTGCCAGCTTAAATGGGTAATACCTGTGGGAGAAAAGAACTCAGGTTCGGCCGTTTTTTCTTCTGTTGGTATCGTCGTGTCGTGGGTGGGTATTATTGGGTTTATATGAAAGGTAGGAACTGGCTCTTGCACGGCCGTTTCTACCACCTTCACCTTCTCTATTTCTGGCTGCGTTTGTTTTGCCAGATACAATTCGGCTGTTTCCCGCGTAATCACAAACATCTCATCCGTGATCTCTACGTCAGCTCCCGCCAACGTTTGTTTATAATAGAAAGGATGATAACGGCCGTCTGCTGCTTTGCCCACATAAGCCAGAAACCCATTAGAGACACCCTTAGCAACAGTTTCCCGAATCGCTGTGCCATCTAACAAACGGGGAAACTGTGGCGAGGCATACAATGCATCTCGAACCCCCTTCACACTCCATTCAACGAAGGCAGGCGGCCAGTTGCGAATCAGGTAATTGGGGCTAATACTCTCCTCCACATCGCCATACTTTTTTAACTCTCGAATGATGAGCATCAGCAAATTGGTTGCCGAACTGGAGTTATGCCGCCCCAGATCAACTTCGCGCAACTGGTTATCCTTACCCAACAGCCACACCCGGTTATACACCCGCCAAACTGCTTCTTGTAATTCACTGCGGGCGCGCCCCAGATTACGTTTTAGTTGCTCTTTTTGAGAGTCGCTTAACTGTAGCTCGTCCTGTTCATCGCCAATGGTTTCCCAGGCCAACAGCTTTTGTGCCGCGCTGGTCAGTGGGGTGCCTTGTTCCGCCACCGCCCAAATCAGAGCATTTTTGAAGGTGCGGGCCGACGCGCCATGTTCCCGCGTCATTTTTTCCATCGCAGCCAACGTTGCCTCTTTGTCCTGCAAATTTTGCTCTGGCGAGAGGATCACCACCGTTACGGCCGATTGATTGGGAACGTGGCTGCTTTGGACAGGGAAAAAGATACGATTCACCCCGGCCAGTTGCCCAAATTCCTTCTGAATGGTTTCTCTAACAGTTTCCTCAATACGTGGATCACCCGTCAAGGCGGCTTTGCGGTCGGCCAATACTTGAGTCAAATTGGGTTTCACACTAAACCAGTAACGATTTCTCAGTACATCCAGATAAAAACAGATACCTTCTGGGGGAGCCAGGGCTTCCAGCACCGTTTCTACATGGCCGATGTCCGTCTCTGGTTCACCCACCGCCAGCCGGATTTCTGGGATAGTAGCATATCCTTTGTTGTGACCACCGTTGGATTCAAAAAATACGGCCGTTGCCACTTTGCGGTGTAATCGGGCTTTTTGAATATCGGA
>CAZPEJ010000926.1:0-1959 GCA_964585465.1 uncultured Ardenticatenaceae bacterium | reverse complement strand
GCTACCCACATCTTTACCAATTCACCATCCACACCCCCCTCCCCATTCACCATTCCACCCTGTTCGGTTTTCGCACCATCACCATAGACCCAACCTACCACTGGTTTATCAACGGACAAAACTACTTCCCACGCGGCAGCAACTACATCGCCAGCCAATGGCTTTCTGAAACCCTCTTTCCCCAGGTACGCCACAGCCCCACACACCCCTTCCCACCACCACATCAGCAAACACCCCCGGCCGAATGGTTTGAGCAGGATGTCGCTTTGATGAAACAGGCCAATTTGAACCTGATCCGTGTTCACGCCCATGTCTTGCCACCCCAGTTTCACACCGCCTGCGACCGCGCCGGGATGCTGGTGTGGCAAGATTTTCCCTTACAATGGGGCTACCGGGATGATGAGGAGTTTCACCAGGAAGCAGAACGTCAGGCGCGAGCCATGATTACCCAGCTATACAACCACCCCAGCATTGTGGCTTGGTGTATGCACAACGAAAGCCCCTGGGATGCCGAGTGGATGGCGGGTGAAGCGGGGGGCAGTTATGACCCCGGCCACAATCGTGCCCTGGATGCCCATCTGCATCGGGTGGCCCAAACCCTCGACCCGACGCGCCATGTGCAAATGAACTCTGGCACAGGTGACAAACATGTGTATCCGGGCTGGTATTATGGTCATTGGCACGATTACGCGGCCGGGAATCATGGCGCACCCTTCCCCACCGAATATGGCGCACAAGGCATTCCCGACTCTGTTCGCCACCTGTTCGGCCGTTTTGGCCCCGACGCAGGCCACGCCGCCCTGGTACGTTTCAAAACCTGGATTGACCAACACCCACACTGGGCAATGGCAAAACAGATGCCCCCGCTGGCTGACGTGCCAGAGGTTTTACACCAGGTTTACCACGTCTGGCAAACATGGTGTTTTCACAATTTTCAACCCCCAGAGACGTTTTATCTGGCTGGGATTGACCTGGGTGATTCGCTGGAGACGTTTATTACCAACAGTCAGGCGTACCAGAATCAGATTATTCAATTCGCCACCGAAAATTACCGCCAGCATAAATACAGCAAAATTACCGGGGTGATGCAGTTTATGTTTGTGGAGCCATGGCCCGCCATCACCTGGGCGGTGTTGGACTACTGGCGGCAACCAAAATCATCGTATGTGGTATTGCAACGAACCATGCAGCCGGTGTTGGTAACGGCCGTTCTCCCTCTGCTCATTCCGGCTAACCAGCCCTGGTCGTTCGATTTGCTGGTGGTCAACGACTTGTTACAAAGTTACCCGCACACAACTTGCCAGTGGGAGATAGAATCGGCGGAAAACGGCCGTATTCCTTCCCCGTTTCCCAACATCTGCTCCTTCCACCTGCAACCAGACAGCGTCACCCCCTCCCTCCAAATACCAGTAACACCGTTGCCCCCCGGCCAATACCACCTGACCCTCACTTTACACAGCCACAACCACCTGTTAAGCCAAAACCAGTACACCTTCACGATATACCCATGATTTGGAATCTACCCCCCACCCAATTCCTGCCTTTTACCGACATTGAGGAGAGCCGCCCCATTGTGTTGCTCACCAGTCGCCCGGCGTGGACGGCCGTTTCTGCCCACCTCGCCCATCTGCCCATCCAGCACCACCTCGAAGTCCACGAAGCCACCCTGGCCCACTGGGACACCCTTCTCCCTCCTTTCGGAACGTTTTAACTTTAACCAGATGGAGTTGCCGGTAGCGGAGCAGGCTTGCCAGCAAGAAGCTGTTTGGCTGGACGAAGCCATTTTCCGTGCCGGAAACAAAGGGGTGGATGATGTGGCGGCGGCCCTGAAGAAAATTTACGACAATCGGCAAGAACTGGCTATATAGGAAAACGTGAAACGTGATATTTTTCACGTTTCACGCTTCACGCTTCACTCCCCACCCCCCGCCACCAGGTGTTTCAATTTGCAAAATGTCT
>CAZPEJ010000925.1:0-1966 GCA_964585465.1 uncultured Ardenticatenaceae bacterium | reverse complement strand
CGTTGCCCCGCTGCCCGTCGTGGCGACGTTGTCAAAGACCCCGGTCGCCAGGGTAGTCGTGCTGTTGCCCGTGACGGCCGTTTCCCATCTAAATCATCGTTCCCATTGAGATGGTGCGGCTATCCATCACGGCCCAGCTGCTGCCATCGTTGGAGCGCGAGAGCGTGAAGGTGCTGCCGCTGCGCTCGATACGAACCCATTCCGGTGCGCCTGAATACCCGACAAACTAAACGCCTTTTGCCCAGCCAAGACCCGCCCGCAGCAGGGTTTGCGGCCGACGTTACCGCCACAAGCTGGCAGGCGTTTCTAGACAAGTTGTGTTATCCAGGTTCTTAAAGGTTTCGTAAAAAGTCGCCACATCCATATCGGTGGATTCTTCCAAGGAAAGATATTTTCTTTCTGCCAATGCTGATGTTTTGTCAATTACTTCTTCAAATGTCTGTTCCGAGTTAGGTACAAACAAGATTAAGTAGGATACAGGGTCTGCTTGAGGACACCCTTGGACACTATTCCCTTGCACGATACCATTATCACTGTAGGAAGCTACGATCCCTTGCTCAGGATAAAACATAACAACAAAAAATGGTAAATCATCATTCTCAAAGGCAGAGGAATAGGTACTTAGCCACACTTCTGATGGCTGACCATAAGTAGATAAAAACGAAGGCAAAGTATACTGATTAAGATAGCCATCAGGTGTATCTCCTATTGAAACCAATGTGTCAATTCGTACTACTATGCCGTCTTCGACTCTGTAAAATTGTTGTACCTCATCTGTCTCAAATACCCTGGTAGGCAGAGGAATAAGTGGTACGTAAAACACGAATTCCGAATCAGACGCTGTATAAATATTTTCATCAAATAGAGAAAGTAATTTTTCAGATGTCTCCCACTCTGTTTGTCCAGGTACCATTCCCCACCAGCAAGGCAGTTGGCATCCATTATTTGTCTCTAACAGCCATAGAACCTGGTCAGTAGCACCTTCTCCTGGTGGTGTCGGTATGGCATAAGGTGTCTCAGTAGCCGTTGGTTCTATAGAGGGTGTAGATATTGGTGTACTGCTTGGTGATGGTGTCAGTCCAGGTGTTGCTGAAGACGTTTGAGTAGGTGGGATTGAGGTTGGTGTGAACGGAATAAGAGTAGCTGTACTTGTATTGACTATAGAAATTGTTTGTTCTGGAATTGTAGGTATTGGAGCAGCAGTTGTGCATCCCATTAAAGTCAAGAAAAGAGTGATGGTAAAAATACCCAAAGTGGCAAATATATTATTGTTTTTCATTTGTATAGTGCCTCGCTTTTAGCGGCCAATTGCCAAGTCTACACTGAAAGGCATAACAGTATTCATGAAATTTGAGCGTTGTGAACCATAAGGAGACAAAATATTAGTACCAGGAATTGTTTCCCACTGGCCATAAACCCACCCCAGATACATATCAGCAAACTCTTCAGATGCCTGACCGCTGGAGCTTCGTTGCCACCTCCATCGCCCACCGGCAAACCCCCAGGTACTATCCCGATCACTGCCTGGGGGCCTGTCAGGGAATCCATTCCCTGCCATTTGAACAGCTTCTAACAAAGATGGAAGTGTGAATCTCTGTCCCCCAAAATCAAAACTGCCAACGGCACTGACATATGAGTGCCCAAGTTCATGCACAGCCCAATGAACGTCGCCAACCAATGTATCGCCTGCATCAGTAAACACCTCAATACTGTTTCTGCCTGTTGAGCGCCCCCAACAGCCATTATACCCTGTCGCTTCTGAACAACTCTGACCTGTTTTATTGAAGTTTACAGAGCCTCCATATACTAGCAAGAAGGCATCACTCGCCGAGAGATTCCAGCCTGCATGTGCGGCATTGAGCGTTTCTGCCCACCTTGTGCCGGTTATTGTTGCCGATTCTTGAATAGTAGCCATTTCTTCTTCAGACCAGACACATGTTTCGCAACCGCTAAATGTTACCATTGG
>CAZPEJ010000924.1:0-1969 GCA_964585465.1 uncultured Ardenticatenaceae bacterium | reverse complement strand
ATCCGTTTCTATCCGTTGCTTGCAGCGGATGAAAAGCGGATAAGCGGATAATGCTCGACGACCCATCTGTTTATCTGTTTCTATCCGTTGCTTGCAGCGGATGAAAAGCGGATAAACAGATAATGCTCGACGACCCATCTGTTTATCTGTTTCTATCCGTTGCCCGTTATAGATGAAAATAACATTTGTCAGTCAACCAGCTCAATAGCGTCTTATTTTACCTGTAGTAAGGCAGGTGATTTCGTAAAAAAATTGCCTGCGGTTTTATCCCCCTGTTTATGCAATATATCACAGCCTTAAAATGCCTTCTTTGTCATCAGCAGCTTGCCTACCGCTCCGATGTGACACATTGCCCCCAATGTGGTAGCCCCTGGTTGGATGCGGTGTATGATTATGAACGGTTGAAAGTGGAGTTTTTGCCGCGCTTAAAGGAACGGCCGTTTAACCTGTGGCGGTATCGGGAGTTACTACCTGTGCAACCAGAAACGGCCGTTCCCGTCTTGCGCGAAGGTGGCTCCAACCTCATTCATGCCCAAAAACTCGGCAAACGTCTCAACCATGCCCACATTTACATCAAAGACGAACGCCTTTCCACCACTGGCTCCTTCAAAGACCGGCAAGCGGCCGTTGCGGTTGCCGCCATGCGCGACCGGGGCATTCAAGCGTGTGTGCTGGCCTCGGCGGGCAACGCCGCTGCCGCCTATGCCGCCTACTGTGCCAGAGCAGGCATTAAATTGTGGGTGTTTGTCTCCAGCCGGGTGGTTCCCACCAAAATGCAAGAAGTGGCTCTGTATGGGGCCGAAGTCGTGAAAGTGTCTGGCACCTATGACCAGGCCAAAAGAATCGCCGCCGACTTTGCCCAACGGCGCGGGTTTTTCTTTGAACGGGGTGCCCAAAGCCTGCCTAGCATCTCTGCCATGAAAACCATTGCCTATGAACTGGCAGAACAGTGGGAATGGCAGGTGCCAGATTGGTACATTCAGGCGGTGAGTGGGGGTTTGGGGCCGCTGGGGGTGTACAAGGGGTTTACTGACCTGGTGGCGTTGGGGTTAATTGACCGCATTCCCAAGTTGGGTATTGTTCAGGTAGATGGGTGTTCGCCGATGATTCACGCTTTCCAGGCCGGGGCCGAAATTGCTGATCCGGTCATTCCCCACACGTTGATTGATGTGTTATCCACCGGCAACCCTGGTTATGCTTATACGCAACTGTATCATATTGTGCAGGAGCATGGCGGGGCCATGGTGAGTGTGTCGGATGAACAGGCGTTTGCTTCGATGCGCCGTGTGGCCCGCCACGAAGGGCTTTCGATGGAGCCAGCGGCGGCGGTTGCTTTTGCTGGTCTGGAGCAGATGTTGGCGAATGGTCTCGTTCGAACCGATGAAAAAGTGGTGGTCAATTGCACCGGACATACCTTCCCGGTTGAGAAACACATTTTGGGGGATCAGTGGAGTATCTCGTTAGATTTGGCGGAAACGGCCGTTGATGTGCCAAAGGAGGGATTGGCTTCTGCTTTGGAGCAGTTAGACGAAAAAGTGACCAGTATCGTCCTGGTGGATGACCAACCGAACGATATTTTGCTCATTACTCGCTTTTTGGAACGGTATAAATCGTATCGAGTTTACAGTGCCCATAACGGCCGTGATGGTTTGGAGTTGATTCGAGAACGGCTACCCGACCTGGTGATTCTGGATTTGATGATGCCCGAAGTAGACGGGTTTACCGTGTTGGAAACCATCAAAGCGGATAGTCGCACCGCTCATATTCCAGTGATTGTGGTGAGCGCAAAAGAGTTGTCTACCCAAGAAGTGAGTTTCTTGGACGAAAAGACCGAAGCCATCTGGCAAAAAGGGACTTTGAGTGCCAAAGAGTTTGTGGAAAATGTTGTCGGTGTGCTTTCTCAAAACGAAAATTAGTTGCTACAATTACGGCTAGAGGCAAATATCATGGCAGATCGGAAAATAGTTTT
>CAZPEJ010000923.1:0-1971 GCA_964585465.1 uncultured Ardenticatenaceae bacterium | reverse complement strand
TATCATTTTTGGCAATGTCTTTTTCCAACATGCCCAGAAACCCCTTGATTGTCACCAGGGGGCTTTTCAGGTCATGCGAAACGGTGTAGGTAAACCGCCCTAGTTCAGCATTTTTGGCTTCTAACTCCGCGATCAGTTGTTCCCGTTCCTGCTCGGCCTTTTTACGTTCTGTCAGATCGGTGACAACAGCAATCGAGCCAGTAATTTGCCCGTTTTCGTGTCGTGGCACACCCGTAATCATCACATCCACCGGGTGCCCTTCAGCGTGTATCAGGCGGGTTTCATAGGAAGTGGCCTGCCCTTGCTGCCGTTTTTCCCAAGACTGGGTCAACGCGGTATGGAATTGGGAGTCGGTCAGGTCGTAGGGGTTTTTGTGGAGAATCTCTGAGGCCGTATACCCCACGATGTGGGCATAAGCGGAGTTGACAAATTCAAAACGGCCGTTTGCCCCCACCACCGTCAACCCCTGCCCCATGTTATTAATCACCTGTTGGGCAAAATCCCGTTCCGCTTGCAAAGCCCGTTCGGCCTGTTTCCGATTCGTAATATCAATTAACGAAATAAACGTCTTCCCCCACGTCTCCTCATACCCTGGAGCAATAATCAAACGATACAACACATCAATGGTTTCCCCGGTCACCTTTTGCAGCACCGTCTCCCCAGTAAACGAGATCAGGCCATTTGCCAGCGCAATAAATTGCTCCTGCAAAAAATTCACCACCTCACCTGCAAAAATTATTCCGAGTGCGGCATACAGGGTATTTTTGCCCTGAGTGCCAAACATGTGTAATGTCACCTGATTCACATCCAACACCTGCATTTTTTCGATACATTGCTGAACCAGCGTTGGGTTTTCCAGGAAACAAACACGCCAACTTTGCCCCTCTGCCAACACCACCCCATCCAACACCGCTTTACTGCCGCTAAAATCCCCCTCCCACAGCGAAATCGGGGAATCTTCAAACAAGCTGCGGTAACGGCTTTCTCCTTCGCGCAGGGCTGTTTCTGATTGGAGCAGTTTGCTGAACAGGCGAGCATTTTCCAGGGCAATGGCAATCTGCCCGGCCAGAATATAAAACGTATTCAGGTCTGACTCCTGAATAGCCCCGGCTTTGTTTTCTTGAATATCCAAAACTCCTAAAATCTGGTTATTGACCAGCAGGGGAACCGTCACTTCGGCACAGGTTTCTGGCAACAGGGGGTTGGGCAAAAAAGTTTTTTCTTGTTTTACGTCATGCACCACCAGGATTTGCCGTTCTCTGGCGGCACGGGCCACCAGGCTATCCTGGCGGGCCAGGGGAATGTGGTGGTTGATCTGGCGCAAATAGGCCCCGGCCGCCCCTGAACCAGCCTGTATGACCAGATGTTGGCTGGTTTCATCTAACAAATACACCTGCACATGGTAAAAGAAGAAACGGTTTTGCAGCAAGGTGACAATCTGGTTGAGCAGTTCTGGGGGGTTGAGGATGAGGGTGAGTTGTTGGGCAATTTCGGCAGCGGTGCGTAGCTGGGCGGTAATACGTTCCTGGGTGAGTCGTTTTTGCTCTAACTCTTGAATGGTTTTTTGGGTGAGGTTTAACTTCAGGCGGTTCTTCTTTAGCAGCCAAAAAGCAGCCACAAAGGCCAGCCCTGTTAGCCCCATGATGGCTGCCAGGGGGCGGGTGGCTGTGGCAAAAGTGATGAGCGATAAAAATAGGGTGGTGGCAACGAGCGTTAATAAAATGGTATGAAAAATACGAGCGATACGGGTCTGTTTTTCGTTTGCCAAAGTAGGAGGGGACAACAAGAGGCGGAGTTGGTTTTCCAGTTTTCTCATGAGGATACAGTTATCTGGTTTAGTTGAACGGGTAATCGTTTGGCTCCCCAGGTGCCCGGCGGCCCGGCGAATACTCCGGCGCAGGGGGTGTCACAGGTGCGGCAACGGCCGTTTTCCGTCAAATGCCACGCCGTCAGCCGATACCAGTTTCGCCC
>CAZPEJ010000922.1:0-1975 GCA_964585465.1 uncultured Ardenticatenaceae bacterium | reverse complement strand
CCCGCGAGCGCGGCCCTTGCGGTTTGGTTTTGGTGGAAAAGCGGGCTGCCCGGTATTGCTCAGAAAAGTCATAGCCAACCAGTCGGTAACACGGTCGTTCCCCATACTGCTCAGTGACCCAGCGATCAATCTCCGCCCCCTTGAACTTCAGGCTACAGCTGTGGTTGCGGCGAAAACTAATGGACGGCAGGGTGCGGTTGGCCAGGCAGTTACCGGCCAAACTCCAGTAGGGAAAATGTTTGGCCGGTCGCTTCATCTCATACCAGACGTATTGAATCGGGGGAAAGCCAACCTCGGCCAGCCACGCCTCCAGAATGGGCAGATAGGTGTAAAAGCGACGATGTTCGTTGCCGTAGCCGTCCCGTCCCACCAGGGCGGTGACGATGGCGTCAGGTACCACGTTGAGGCGGTGCAGCTCAACCAGGAGGGCAACGGAATCCACGCCCACGCCGTTGGAAACGATGATGGGCGCATCGGCGGGAAGGGAGGTGGTGAAACGGCCGTTTTGCAGCCACGTCTCTTGAGGCAGCAAGCTCAGCTGGCGCACGGGTATGCCTCCTTTTGTCAGGGAATTTTCTTGAAGTGTGACCAGCGGTATTTACGGGCCAGGTTCAGGGAACCAGGAAGTGTGTGGCCTTCCGGCAGCAGCCACAGATGATAAACGTTCGCATCGTTGACCAAATCTTCAGTCGGCGGAAAAAACTCAACTGCCCACCTTCCTGGGTAAACCGCGACAAACGATTGCCACACCTGCTCCCAGCTAAGGGGCTGGTAATCCGGCGTATAAATTTTGAGGTGAATGAGCGTTTCCCAGTGCGGCACACAAACGGCTTCCAGCGTTTGCACGACGGCTTGTGGCTCACTGATCGTGTTCATCGACCAGGTCCTTTATCAGCAATGCAGGGTCTTTTTTCCAGGTGGCGTGTAACGGCCGTATCTCACCTAAATCGATTACGCCAGCCGTGCGCAGCGTGAACCCTTTTGCGGCAGCGACTGTTTGGAGATAGGCTGCCACCCGCTGCTTGAGCGCCGCCGCCTCTTCCCAGGCCATGTCATACCTTTGCCAGGTCGGGTCGTGTTCGCGACGGCCGTTAAACAGCTCCAGCGCGGCTACCGGCAGATGACAGGCCAGGATGTGGCCGGAGTCAATGATTGAGCGGACGTGTACCCCAACGTGCACGATACGCCAACCAGGGATTTTGGATGACATACTTTCGCTGGTTTCCAACGCCACGACCCGCAGGACCTGGCCTGGGGTGAACGGTTCGGTGAGCAGTTCTTCGAGCTGGCCGAATTGAATGATTTTTTCGTTCATCGATTGTCTCCATGGCAAACAAAAACGCCGACGATTTGTCGGCGACTTCCAGTTTTTATAAGGCTGTTGGATTACTTTTGGTGAATTTGATAAAGGGCGGGATACGTAAGTGCAGGGTGGAATCGGTGTTGCCCTTTACCTCAAAGATTTAGGGAAGTATTGGCAAACTCCTGACCCGAATCTGCTTTTCGTTTACGCTGAGAAGCGCACCTTCCTGGAGTGGTTCCTGATGTTGTTGCAAAATATGTGCCATAAACAGATTGACATTCGTAGGACGCATATCAGCCAATCGGAACAATATGACACTTGGCAATCTTGTTTTACTGGATGCCATCAGCAGGCCAAAGTCTAAATCATGGGTCAAAATAATCCGATTTTCATTCCGGGCTTTGGTGATGATTTCGGGATCAGGTAGACGATGCAAACGCGAGTCAGAAAGATGCACCGCGTCGAAGCCCTGGTCGCGCAAAAACTGAACGGTGACAGGTGATATGCCCATGTCGGCCAGAAATTTCATAGATTATGCCAGCGCAGCCACAGGATGAATTGTCTCTTCGGCTAACCAGGCAGCATACCGCAAAGTTTGTTGAATATCTTCGCTTTCCAGATAAGGATACGCCTCTATAATTTCTGCCACCGTCATGCCGTTGGCGACCAGAT
>CAZPEJ010000921.1:0-1976 GCA_964585465.1 uncultured Ardenticatenaceae bacterium | reverse complement strand
GGCAGAAACCGGTGTGTTGGGTTTATTGGCTTATGGGGTATTATGGACGGCCGTTTTCTGGCAAACCCTACACCTACTCAATCGGCTCACCGGGCCAGAACGAGGCATCGCCCTGGGGTTGCTGGCCGCCTGGGTGGCTTTTTCGGTACATCATCTGGTGGATAAATTGTACGTCAATAACATTTATCTCCACCTGGGTGTCATGTTTGGTTTATTACAACTGTTGGAGAACAAAATACATGATGGGTTCACTCGTTACCGACGTAGCTGGCCGCTTTGGCATTAGACCCAAAGAGGCTAAACGTTTTGTAAAATTTATGGTCGTCGGCACCATTGGGTTTATAGTGGATTTTGGCACACTTACCACATTGGTTGAACTGTTTAAGGTGCAAACCTTAATTGCCAATACGATCTCCTTTTCGGCGGCAGTGGTGAGCAATTTCACCTGGAACCGCCTCTGGACTTACCCCGACTCGCGCAGTAAACCATTGGTAGCCCAACTTGTCCAGTTTATTACGGTGAGTGTGGCCGGACTAATTATTAACGACACGATTGTTTATTTACTGGAAGGGGTTTTTAACGACTTGATGCACGAGGCGCACTTGTTGGAAGGGCGCGGGTATATTCCGGCCAAAATTGTGGCGACGGTCGTGGTGCTGTTTTGGAACTTTTTTATTAACCGATATTGGACGTATGGAGATGTGGCGTAGGGTATTTGGATAAAACGGGAGTTGCCAGTGTTCAAATGTTAAAGCTGTTCCTCAATCAGCAAATCTCTAATCTCTAATCTCAATAAAATGTCAGTTTATACCCTCTGTGAGTATATCAATGAAACGTATTGGCATTGATGTGACATCGGCCGTTACCCAGGGTGGGGGAATCGGCCGTTATAGTCGTGAGTTGGTGCAGGCTTTGATAACGGCCGATTCTGCTCACCAATACCTCCTCTTTTCCGCCAAACCCCCTGCCAGCTTACCCGTCCCCCAGCCCATTCCCACCGCCCCCCATGTGCGCTTCTGCCCCACCTGGCTCAACGAACGCTGGTTATACCGGTTGTGGTATCGGCTACGCCTGCCCTTGCCTGTGCAATGGGCCACCGGGGCCATAGACCTGTTTCACTCACCCGATTTTGTCTTACCACCGGTCAGTGGCAACATCCCCACCCTGCTTACTGTGCATGACCTCTCGTTTGTGCATTATCCAGAAACATTTCCCACCAACCTGGTGGCCTACTTAAACCGCGTCGTGCCCTGGTCAATCCAACGCGCCACCCATGTTCTGGCAGATTCCCAGGCTACGCGGAATGATTTAATTAACCTGTGGCATATTCCGGCGGAAAAAATCACGGTGTTGTACAGTGGGGTGAATGGGATGTTCCAGCCAGAAACGGATGAGGCCCGGATAACGGCCGTTCGTGCCAAATATCAACTCGGTACAGCCCCCTACATCCTGGCAGTAGGCACCGTGCAGCCGCGCAAAAATTACCAATTACTAATTCGCGCCTTTAGCCAACTTGTAACAAATCAACCCTATCATCTGGTCATTGCGGGCGGGAAGGGGTGGTTATATGAGGAAGTATTGGCAGAAGTGGATAGGCAACAGATGAACGGCCGGGTTCACTTCACCGGTTTTGTGGCAGACAACGATTTACCCACCCTCTACAGCGAAGCCACCCTGCTCGTTCAACCTAGTATTTATGAAGGATTTGGTTTACCTTTGTTAGAAGCCATGGCTTGCGGGGTTCCTATCATCAGCTCAAACATCTCCAGTTTACCAGAAGTGGTCGGAGAATCGGCCGTTTTATTATCCCCCCACGATGAAACAGCCTGGGCCAATACCATACAACGGCTACTCAACGAACCCACCCAACGTGCCCACCTGGTCGCCGCTGGCTTCCGCCAGGTGCGTCGTTTCACCTGGCAAGCCGCCGCTAAACAACTGTTAGGAATCTACCAGACATTACTGGCAACATAACA
>CAZPEJ010000920.1:0-1984 GCA_964585465.1 uncultured Ardenticatenaceae bacterium | reverse complement strand
CTAGGAGAGACTCGGTTTTGGGGTGGTCTGGGTTATCGGAGTTTGTGGGGGTTGGCGGCGCGGACGAGGGCACGGGCGAGGATGAGGGTGGGGTCTACCAGGGGCAGGTGGTTCAGGTGGGGTTCGGGAAGGGCGAGGGGCATTTCGGTGCAGCCGAGGATGATGGCCTGGGCACCTTGTGTTTGCAGGTGTTGAACGGCCGTTAACAGGTGAGCGCGGGCGGTTGGGGTAGGGCCGCTGCTTTTGATGCCATAGGTAGGGTGGTAAACGGCCGTATGGATGACCTCCTCTTGCATTTGCCAGGTTGGTATAACGGCCGTAAACCCGACCTGCGCCAGGGCCTGGGGGTAAATGTTCGCCTGGTAGGTGCCGGTGGTGGAGAGGATGCCGACGTGGTGAATGTGGGGGTAGTGGATGTGGAGGAAAACGGCCGTTTCTTGCACCATATTGAGCAGTTGCAGGGGGGTGTCTGCTAATTCTTGCAAAATCACCTGCCAGATAGCTGGGGCGTGGACCGTGTTGCAGGGGATTCCAGCCACTTGCGCCCCCATGGTTGCCAACAGGCGCAACTGTTCGGCAATGGGGTAAGCCGGGTTGAGGGGTGTTTTGCCTTGTAGGTACTCAGTGCGGTCGGGAATGGTGGCGGGTTGGGACAGGTTGATGACGGTAAGGTGTTCCTGGTCGCTGGAAACGGCCGTTTGGCTGACAATTTTGTTACACAAATCCAACCCGGCCAGCGGCCCCATCCCCCCCACTACACCAATGATTTTTTCACTCATGGCAGGTTAAACCTTTGAAAGGGATTAGAGATTGGAGATTAGAGATTTGCCAATCTCCAATCCCTCATCTCCAATCTCAATGAAAATGTTGGTTGATGCCTTTGTGAGTATATTCACCGCAAAGGACACAAAACGAGTTGAACCGTTGCAGCCTCACTGCCCGCTAAACCCCGGCAAACCCGATGGCCCTTCGGCCAGTAGATAACGTAGTACCAGAGAGTCTACAATGGTTTCCACTGGGGCGCGTTCGTCGGTGAAGATCACATCTGAGGGGGTGAGGGGTACCAGGTGGGAAACGGCCGTTTCTAATGACCGTTGTAACAGGGGATGTGTATCGGCAGACAGGCCAGCCACATTTTGGGCAAACTGGTCGGCGGTGGTGGGTTGCATGGTGGCGAAGACAATGGTGTTCAGGGAACCTGGCACATCTACGGCATGAACGGCCGGAAACAGGGTCAATAAGGTGGAGGTGATGGCATCCACCAGACGGCGGTCTTGAGGGGCACGGCCGATATTGATGGCAACGACACCTTGTTCCGTCAGGTGATTTTGGACTTCGGCGAAAAATTGCTGTGTGGTCAGGTGCCAGGGGATGTAGGGCACTTTGTAGGCATCCAGGGTAATGACATCGTACTGTTTGGTCAAGCGGTTGAGTTCATAACGGCCGTCTCCCACAATGACATGAATGTTGGGTTCATTCAGGGCAAAAAACTCCCGCCCCACCTGCACAATAGCCGGGTCTAACTCAATGCCATCTACCGCCAGAGGGCCATACACCTGGGTATACTGTTTGGGAATTGAACCAGCCGCCAGACCAATCACCGCCATATGGCGCGGCGGTTGTACCGGGGTGTTCCAGTAAGGGGCAGCCAGCATCAAACTCCAAACAGAAATACGTGGCACTGCCCCGTCGGGGCAGTAAAAGGAGTGAACCCCTTGCCCTTCGTTGAGCAAGAGGTAGTTACAATTGCCTTCCTGGATGACCTGAATGTAGTTGTAGGCGGACTCGGTTTCATAAATTTGCCCGGCATACGCTTTGAGGGTGCCTTGTGTCCAGAACCAGATGGCGGGCAGCAGGGCAAGGGGGAGTATCAAACCGACGACTCCGGCCGGGCGATGGATACGCCACAGCCCTATCAATCCTACCAACAGTAATATAAAACCAAACAAAACGGCCGTTAATCGGGAGCCGTAAGTGGGAATTG
>CAZPEJ010000919.1:0-1989 GCA_964585465.1 uncultured Ardenticatenaceae bacterium | reverse complement strand
GTTTTGCCGAAACAGCAAACTTCTGTTTTATTATTGGCACTCTCGGCCATACAGGTTATACTCATGAACCGTTAAGGATTCAAAAAACGGCCGTTTTCCCACTGAATCCCGTTCCCATATTGAATCCTCATCACATTCATGGTACGCCTGACTGAACTGGATCAAGTCATTATTCAACACCTCAACCGAGACGCTCGTTTAACCAGCAGCGAGATAGCTCGTGCCCTAAACGTTGCCGAGCGTACCGTGCGCCACCGTATTAAACGCCTGATTAACGCCAATATCATCAAACTGGTTGCTGTGGTCAATCCACTTGCTTTTGGCTATGACCTGGTCGTTGACATCTTTTGTGAAATTGATGTTTCGGCTCAGGAACAGGTAGTGGAAACCATTGCGGCGATGCCAGAAGTGTCTTATCTGGCTTTCCTCACTGGCGACCAGGACATCAGCTTTCAGGCATTGTTTAGAAGTAGTGACGAGATGCACAGTTTCGTCACCCATCGCCTGCACCAAATCCCTGGCATTCGCCGCACTCGCACCGTGGTAGTGCCGCGTATTGTCAAAGATAGCTATCAATGGTTGCCGCCAGTCCATAAAAGTGAATAATGTTTGTGAGTCAGATGTTAAGTGGGAGAGTAGAAACAAAGAGGAGTCCTATGGCAGAATACGCAGTTGAGCTAAAAGATGTTGTGAAACAATTTGTAGCCCCAGGGGGTGGAGAGGTAACGGCCGTTAATCATGTGTCGCTCCAAATTAAACCAGGGGAGTTTTTCTCCCTGTTGGGGTCGTCGGGGTGTGGCAAAACCACTTCTCTGCGGATGATTGCCGGGTTTGAACTGCCAACATCGGGTGAGGTGATGGTTCATGGTAAAGCGATGGGTAATACCCCGCCCTACAACCGCCCGGTCAATACCGTTTTCCAAAATTACGCCCTGTTCCAACACATGACCATTGCCCAAAATGTCGCTTTTGGCCTGGAGATGGAAAATCGGCCGAAGGAAGAAATTAAAAAACGTGTCCAAGAAGCCCTGGAAATGGTGCAATTGGGTGGTTTTGGCGAACGCAAACCCAAACAGCTCTCCGGTGGGCAACAACAACGGGTGGCGTTGGCGCGGGCTTTGGTAAAACGGCCGTCTGTCCTTCTGCTAGACGAACCCCTGGGCGCACTTGACCTGAAACTGCGAAAAGAGATGCAACTGGAACTTAAATCGTTGCAGGTGCAGGTGGGCATTACCTTCGTCTACGTTACCCATGACCAGGAAGAAGCCCTCACCATGTCTGACCGGATTGCTGTCATGAGCAAGGGTGTGGTGGCACAACTGGGCAACCCGATTGATATTTACGAACGGCCGAATTCCCGCTTTGTGGCTGACTTTATCGGTGAATCCAACTTCCTCAACGGCACAGTGGAAGGGCAACACGGCAACACAGTGGAAGTAAAACTGGCTGATGGCATGGTAGCCCGTGCGGAACATGAAAAATCCCTTAACAAAGGGCAAACGGTGACGGTAGCGGTGCGGCCAGAGAAACTTCACTTGTTACTAAATGGCGTACAAACCCCCCACGAGATGAATGTCATGAACGGCCGTATCGCCGAAATCGTCTACATTGGCACAGACACCCATTACAGCGTCGTCTTCCCCAACGGACAAAAAGTGCGGGTGCGCGGCCAAAACGCCGACCCCATCTCTCGCCCCCTGGCCCAAACCGGTGACGACGTAGCGGTCGCTTTTGCCCACCGCGCCGCGCGAGTGCTAACCGAGGGATAGTAAGCAGTGAACAGTGAGCAGTGAACAGTAAACAGTGAACAGCCTTGGCGTTGCTCATTGACAATTGGCAATTAACCATTGACTATTTTCTGTCACCTTGTCCTTGTCACCTTGTCACCTTGTCACCCTGCCACCCACCGCCTACTCTTTCACTGGCTGATTAAACGCTTTCACCTTTTCCGCCATCCTCTCCAGTCGGGTTTCAATGCGCTGGTTCACA
>CAZPEJ010000918.1:0-1989 GCA_964585465.1 uncultured Ardenticatenaceae bacterium | reverse complement strand
GAGTTATGGCCGTTGCCCGCAACGTCTCCAAAATTGTCAACTGGCGCGGCACGGAGGAAGTACAGCGGGTGAGGGCCGTGATACAACCGGAGACAAACCAGGGGTAACAGGTTTTGTGTTTTACCACACCCGGCACAAAAAACCTTTCAAGTAGGCAGATTCAGGAAACGATAACAAGATGGGATGATCCGCTGCCTGTGCCAGCGGGCGAAGAATTTGTACGTCGCGGTGAGCATCCACCGCCGCCCCAAACAGTACTTTTTGGAACAAATCTACTGAGATTAACCCGGAACAGGAGAATGTTGCCAGGATTCCACCCGGCCGCAGCAGCCGCATTCCCAACCAGTTCAAATCTTTGTACCCCCGGCAAGCCCGTTCGATATCGCGCTGGCTGTGGGCAAATTTGGGCGGGTCCAAAATCACCATATCAAATGTTTTGCCTGTATCCCGGTAATAGCGCAACACCTGAAACGCATCTCCTACGATGTACTCATCATTCGGCCGTTCTCCGGCATTGAGAATCACATTTTTTTCTGCCTGCACCAACACACTGGTGGAACTATCGAGGTTGATAATAGACCTGGCCCCCTGTTTGGCGGCGTAAACGGCAAACCCTCCTGTGTAAGCAAATACATTGAGGATGTCCTGATCGGCCGTAAAGATTGGCTGGTTAACGGCCGCCCGGTTCTCCCGTTGATCCAGGTAAAAACCTGTTTTGTGCCCTTCTAATAAATTAACCCCAAATGGCAGCCCGTTTTCGGTGATAAAAAGTTCTTCAGGTGGTTTAGCTCCCCGGCGATAAGCGGCTATTTCGATTAGCCCCTCTTTTTCCCGCACATTAACATCAGAACGTTCTATGATGCCTGCGGGGGCAACCAGCGTCATCAACAGGTCAAAAAGCATCTCTTTGCGCTGGTCTATGCCGAGTGTTAAACATTGCACCACCAGAAAATCGCCATATTTGTCTACAATCAAACCCGGCAATCCGTCGGCTTCGGCGTTCACCAGGCGGTAAGCGGTGGTGTGGGGTTCTAGGGCTAGCCGTTTACGCCCGGCAATGGCACGTTCCAGCCGGGTGTGCCAGAAGGTTTCGTCAATGGGTTCATCTTCTTTCCAGGTGAGCAGGCGGGCCTGGATTTGGGAATGGGGGTTGAAGTAGGCGCGGGCCAGGAAACGGCCGTTGTGATCCACCACCTGCACCACACCACCAGGCTCAACACCCCCCTGCACACGCTCCACCGCCCCAGAAAAAACCCAGGGGTGATGTTGAATCACCGGCTTCTCCCGTCCCGATTTTAAGAACAAAGTTGCACTTGTTTTATCCACACTCAAAACCTTTTACATCTCTGTGCTTCTGCGCCTTCGCACAATTGTCAGAGGACTCAAAACCATATGTCAACTATCTAATTTAGACAGAACGATGGCTATTTTCACTATGAGGGATTTCCGTTAGTAGCTCTAACGCATGGGGAAGCACCGGCAGAAGCATCTCCAGATTTTCCCGCACAGCTTTGGGGTTACCGGGCAGGTTGATTATTAGCGTTTGCCCCCGTATGCCCGCCACCGCCCTGGAAAGCATCGCATGACGGGTAATTTTCAAACTTTCGGCCCGTAACGCCTCCACAATACCAGGTGTTTCCCGTTCAATCACCCGTTTGGTAGCTTCTGGCGTAATATCTCGCGGAGCAAACCCAGTTCCCCCCGTTGTCAAAAGCAGATTAACCCCGTCCGCGCACCACATTTCCAACGTCTGAACAATTTGCTCAAACTCATCAGGAACAATGGCCTGGTGGCTAATCTCCCAGGGAGTACGTTCGCTCAAAATTTGCCCCATCAGCGGGCCACTGCGATCTTCATATTCCCCCCGCGCTCCCCGATCACTAATGGTGAGAATGCCAATTTTAATCAATGTTTGTCACCCAAAACCCATCCACAGGCATTGAAAGGTATTTACGCTCTCGTAAAAAATCATAGATGGTGTTGGCCTGA
>CAZPEJ010000917.1:0-1989 GCA_964585465.1 uncultured Ardenticatenaceae bacterium | reverse complement strand
GGAGTGTGGTCACTATTTTCAACTCCGAGAACGGACAGCAACTATCGGCATATGGATTACCTGATAAGTATTACCCAATCCACAGCTATTATGAGATCCGCCCAGATATTGTCTATGCCTTTTCCGACGAATTCTTACTGGTCGTAGACATCTCAGACATAACAAATCCCAAGATTGTTGCGGAAGTACCTTTGATAACATAAGGCTCACTCTGCTACGGCGAGGTCTTCCAGCTTTGCTATGGCCGCCCCGGCTAGGGTGTAGTTTTCTTGAGTTGCTGCGACCTGGGTTCCCACCGCGTCATATGTGTTTGTCAGGCCTGCTGTGGAGCGGTGTTCCTGGGTTGCTGTGGTCGGTGTTCCACTCCCCTGATTAGACCGTTTCCTCACTGCCGATACCCTCATCCTCAACCCTTCAACCGCTACAGCTATGTTTACAATAACTCACCAACTTGATTGACCTAAATAGACATTGTAAATGAACCAGATAATATCACTCCAGTAGTCGAGTGGAGAGCCGTGCCAGGAGGACGAGGCTGGTTAGTAAGATGAGAAGGGAGATGATTTGCCAGATGTGGTAGCCGTTGTTGGTGAGCCAGGCGTTGGCGCGGTAGGCATCTATGAAGAGACGGCCGAAACTGAGCAAAACGGCCGTTACCAGGAAAACCTGCCCGGTAAACTGTTGCCGGGTTGCCACTTGCCGCCACACCCACAACGCAGCCAGGCTAAACAGGATTTCGTACACCTGCACGGGATGGCGGCGCAGGCCAAATTGGGTCACTCCCCAGGGCATCTCGGTCAAATCGCCAAATCCCGGCCCGGCTAAAAAATCTGCCAGGCTGATGGTGATCAACCCGACGACCAACCCTGGAACGAGGGCATCGAGGGTAGCCAATGGGGAGAGTTGTTTGTAACGGCCGTAAAAAAAAGCGGCTGCCGTGCCCGCCAACCCACCCGCCCAGACGTTATACCCATTGGTCAACGGCCAGACAATACCCACCAGGTTTTCGCGGAAAGCAGCCCAATACTCGACCACAAACGCCAGACGAGCCACCAGGAAAGCGGTAAAAACGGCCGTTACTGCCAATGTATAAATCGTTTCAACAGGCTGGTGGGTCTGTTTAGCTCCCCATTCTGCGGCGTTCAAACTGAACCAGATACCCAAAATGTACACCAAACCCGCCGTTGGTAAAACAAAGGGGCCAAAGTCAATCGAAGGGAACATAGGGGTTGTGTGTTTATTTGAAGGGGTTTGAGGTTAGAGGTTAAAGAGGTCGCCATCTCCAATCTCTAATCTCCCCTTCACTCTCATGGCTGCAATAGTCGTTCAAGTCGCTCTTCCAACACGGCCTGGGAAAGTGCGCCAATTAGCACCTCTTGAACCACACCCTCTGCATCAATGAAGATGGTGGTAGGCAAGCTATTCACCAGGTAGGCGCGGTTGACATCGTTGGTTTCGTCTACTAACAAGGGGTAGGAAAGTCCCAGGCTGAGGGCAAAATCGTTAATCTGGCTGGCGGTTTCTCCCTGGTTGATGCCAAGAAGGGTGAAACGGCCGTTATACTTCCGGCTCACATTTTGGAAAGCAGGCATCTCCAGACGACAAGGGGCACACCAGGTAGCCCAAAAATTCAGCACCACCGGCTGCCCCACTAACGATTTTAAGTGATAGGTCTGCCCAACGGTATCTGCCAGGGTAAAATCGGGAGCCAAATGCCCCACCACCGGAGCTTCGCTCAGGGTAATGGGTTGTGTCTGGCTCACTCGCTCCTGCGAAACCACAATCCACCCACCCCCCAACAAAGCTGCCAAAACAATCCAAATTGCCCATTCAAACTGTGATTTTAACATGGTTTGTCACTGTGCAAGTTTTGGAGATTAGAGATGGGGGGGCGACCTGGTTGGCTGACAAATGTCATGTTCATCCATCACAGGCAGCGGATAGAAACAGATAAACAGATAGTCTAGCCGAGAATTATCCGTTTATCCG
>CAZPEJ010000916.1:0-1995 GCA_964585465.1 uncultured Ardenticatenaceae bacterium | reverse complement strand
CCAACCAGACGGCACCGTACAAAAAACAATGGATTTACGCTCCACCCAGGCCCAGGCCATTGTCTACCCCGGCCAGGCAACGGCCGCTTTATTCACCGCCCACTGGTTAAAAGCAGTTGCCGAATCCTACTTTGAAGGGCAGGTCATCTGGCAACTGACGGAAGAACTCCCCCTCACCACCTCGCGGGTTTTTGACGAAATGGCCGCCCAAAACATTGAACCAGTGTTAATCACCCCCGACAAAATGGACTTGTTAGCGATTTACCTGCCCGATTCGGCCGATTATGCCCACGCCGTTGCCGCCTTAATGGCAGGCCATCACGTTTTAATCCCCCAATCCCCCGTCATGGTAGATGGGGAAACTGTGCTGGGCTGGTGGGAAATAAACCCGCAAACCGGAACGGCCGTTCCCGTCCTGCAAAATGGGTTACACGGTGCCCTCATCGAGTACGCCATGCTGGTAGAAATTTTAGATTTTGCCTTCGCCCTCAAAGAAGCAGCCGAAATCCAGGAATCGGTGGCACACCTGTGGAACTGCATCGTTTATTACACCGTACCAGCTTTACAAGGCAACCCCATCGGCTCTGGCGATTGCCTGGCTGGCTGGCAACCACCCGGCCCCGTGCCCTCGGAGCAGACCAAAACCCCAGACGGTGTAGCTCCCTCCTGGCGATATTTGCCTGCCCACCAATGCCCAGTAGACAACTGTGGCCTGGAGCAGTTTGTCCTGGCCTACCCCGACCAGTTCCCCATCCCCTTGCCAGAGGTCGTTTTTGCCTACCACGACGGATTTACAGGCACTATGCAAGCCGGGCGGGTGTTGACGGTAACAGGCAGTGGCGGCGGCAACCCCACCCTCACCCTCGCCACCAATCCCCCATCCGGCTCGGTGTTACCAGGAGAAACCCATCTGTTTGATATATCGGCCGTTTCCAACTTTGACGGCCTGGTAAATGTGTGGGCTTACGTGCCCGATGGGTGGCAGGTGCAATTTGACAACAACTTACAAACCAACGTCCTGGCCCAATCCGGCACCCCACCCGGCGATTACACCGTGCAGCTAGTCGCCCAACCCCAAGAGTACCCGGAATTGGTGGTAACGGCCGTTCACACCGTCACCATCCCCAATGCCAACAACCTGCAACTAGAATGGCAACCCGAACCCAACCTCACCCTCCCTATGGGCAATACCGCAACCGCCAGCGTCTCCAACCAGACCAACGACGGCACCCCAGAAATACCCAACTCCGCCTTCCGCCTGGACATTGCCAACCACAGCAGCCAGGCACAAACCGTACAACTTACCGTCACCGGCGCACCCGATGGTTGGGTCGTCTTCAATGGGGCACAACAAACCAGCAGCTCCTTCAGCCTGGCAGCCAACGAACAAACCCAGGTGGGGCTGTACGTGTTGCCCCCCAGCCTACCTGCCCCTGGCACCACCTTTAACCTCACCGTGCAGGCCAGCACAGGCAGCCAGAGCGAAACCATCATCATTCCCTGGGCCATGCCCGGCCAGGCACACAACTTTTTGCAACTGACCCCCACCACACTCTACCTCAGCCCCGGCCGCAGCAGTGATTTTGCCGTCACCATGAGCAACGTGGGCAACACGGTGGGAACTTTCCCCCTGACCTTCTCCACCCCGCTCACTGAAACCTCCCTCACCAACCTCCAATCCCCTATCACCCTCTCCCCTGGTGAAACCGCCACCCACACCCCCACCCTCACCATCGCCGCCAATGCCCCACACGGCCGTTTCCCCTTCCTCCTCAGCAGCCCAGCCCCCGATAGTTACACCCAATACGCCCCAGGTGAGATTTTTGTGCTAACGGAAAACGCCGGGGCCATTGCCGCCGCCGCCACTTGTAACCTGGAAACCAGCCAACTGGCCGCCGCCTTACAAAGCCTGTCGCTAGCCGCCGATGCCCTGGAAACGAGTTGCCAGGCGGGCAGTTGCTCCGCCACTGCCAAAAACCAGACGTTGGCAGCCCT
>CAZPEJ010000915.1:0-2008 GCA_964585465.1 uncultured Ardenticatenaceae bacterium | reverse complement strand
TCGGGAAAATCGGATTGGGTGTGGCGTATTTCATCAACAATCTCAAATCGGAGAAGTTTATTGTCAGGTGGCAGTTTCAATACACCTGTTTTACCGATGTTAGGTTTTAACTCGGGGAAGACCATTGTTGCCCTCTTTTGTTTGTTAAGAGCACGAAGGCTCAAAATTTACGCATGGTTTGCGGCCGCGTGTTCAGGTGACGTATGATGAAGCCTATCAGGCCCCTGGCACGGTCCCGATGAAACGTCTCTTGGTTAATTTCCGAGAGACGTTTTTATTTGTCAGACAGGGGAGTCTACCTGGCTTTCATAAACGTGACAGTATTTCCGCTTTCTTGGTTTCGTATTCCTGACTCGTAATCAGCCCTGCGTCAAACATATTTTTTAGCACTTTTAGTTTTTGCATCGGGTCTTCGGCTTGGGGAGCGGCCTGTGGAACCTGCTGAGTGGGCATTTGACCTTGAAAAATGATTCCCCCCGCCGCGGCCCTTTTTTCTTCCATGTCCCGTTGACGGCGTAGCATACGTACCCGCTCTTCCATTTCCTGGGCGAAAGCATACAGGCGACGGGCCTGTGCTTTCGGCAAGTCCCCAAGTGACAAGACGTTTCCCTTGACCGTTTTAAGCGTTAGAGTTGCACGCATCATCCCTTCACTTAAGTGAGCGTCGTGCAAATCTGGCCAGATGTAGTCCTCGAAATTGGCACCGCCCAGAAACTTTGGTTTGTAGATGATGAATCGTCTGTTGGTGAGTACCGCACAGTCTGGGGAAAGCGTTGGGACAACGGGCTTTTGAACGGCAATATAAATGATCTCCTCTTCACGGGTGAGTATCTGTTTGACACGTTCAATGACCTGTTTGACGGTGCCTGGGTCCTGCTCTTCGTTGAGGTATTTTTGCAAGGGGTTTGGTGGAGGGGGCGGCGGTGGGGAACTGGCGGTAGCCTGGCCGGATCGGGTTAGTTGAAACCCACAACCCGTGCAAGTGTTGGTTCGGGCATTGAATGTGCCGCAACGTTGGCAACGCCAACCAGTTTGGTCAACCATGTTTTATCTCCTGACACAAGAAAGCTCGGCAATGCCGAGATAGGTGTAATGTCTCCAGTCCCCAATGTGGACAGAAGAATGAACCTGCCGGCGCGATCTGGGTCAAGTTGAGGCAGGAAAAGGGTGAGCGGATTCTAGTGGGGTAGCTTTTTTTCGTCAATCAAATAGTGAATGGCTGGAACGCGGCCGCATCTTCTGTAGGCATTTACTTGTTACTCAAGTGGGACATTAACCTAAAGATGAGTACTAGCCGCGATTCACCAAACAATGGGCGGAGAACAGAGATTGATATGATGAGGGGAACTCGTTTCCCCTCATCCAGAAAATAATCATTTTTTGTTATGAATACGAAATGGAAATCTACCACTGAGAAGAACGGGTTATTGGTCCACCGTTTGTATGTAAATTTCAGTACCATTTATCTTTACTTTTTAGAATCTCATCGGGGGGTGGCCAGGGTAAGCCTAATTCTTGGTGCGCCTCTTTATATATTTCTTCAATTCGTCTGACAAAATCTCGTGCTCCCTCTTCAGAACAATCCCCTATAGGAAACTCCCCTAACTCTATTAGGCGTTCTATTTTTTCAAGAGCAATTAACTTCATAAGGCTATATTTTCTCTTGTAAATGAGCGCACCAGTTGGGGCTTGTGATACTACCTGCTCACTATCCCCTCTTACCACGCCAAAACAATTGGTTTTCTGATGTGTAAACATGATCCTTCCTCCATTCTCGAAAAACGGCTACAGACTACGGGCAGGGCTGGTAAAGCCCTGCCCGTAAATGATCCAGTAGTCAGATTGTAGATTCGTGTGGGTTTGGGGGTGCGGCTACTGGGTAAGCTTGGTAAACCGTTATCGAGCTATTTCGCCTATCGACAGGAGGGGAAATCATCAAGTTCTCGCTAAGTGGTTTTTTGACGAGCAGTGAGGAATCCTGGAAGTCAATTTTCCACTCATAACGCAT
>CAZPEJ010000914.1:0-2011 GCA_964585465.1 uncultured Ardenticatenaceae bacterium | reverse complement strand
CTGCTCTCCTGCCGATTTCTTGCTATGACACGAATGACACAGGGGTTGCAAATTTGATAATTCATTCTTTCCACCTTTGGACTTAGGAACTATGTGGTCAACGTCTGTGGCTAAGACCGTCTCACCGGCCTGGCGATGGATACCGAACAGATCGCAACATAACGGCCGTTTCTTCAACACAATCAATCGCAGTTGTTGCCATCTGTAACCATATCCTCTTTTCGTAGCAGATGTTCTGGTTATGTCTGGTTGGTGTTCGTTACAGTATTGTTTGTTAGTTAGGCCAGGGCAACCTGGGAACTGGCATGGATGCTGGGCAGCTTTGGGCACAGTACCCTCCGGTCAACAAAAAAGCTGGTGGTATCTGATACCACCAGCTCACAGCCTTCGGCCGTAATAGGCCACCCCTCATTTACCAAATGCAATGCCTCTGGATAATTTATATCACGGCATTTTCTAGCAACATGTCCAGCCAACCGATACCTTTGGATAGGGAGCAAACGTGAAGCATCCAACACATAAACATCATCCGTGCCACCACCGCTAAAACGACGTGTCTCAGGGGATGCCGATATGACAGGCAAAACGGCCGTTTCAAACAGCCGCAGCCACAACCTTCGACGACCAGGTTCATGTGTTGTAACAAAAAACTTAACCATAATGCGATAAACGGCCGTTTCTGATTGCTCCCCTTCAACCATACGGCCAGGGGCTAGAACAGCCGTTCTCTGCATCATATCACAGCTTATCCACATGTTTCAATATGAAACAAAAAAGCCACCTTTCCAGGTGGCTTTCGGGATAACGGCCATTTTTAGTCAGTTCAAGGCCGTTTGTTTGCGGTCAGGCATTCTTCACTATCGCCTGGCAACCGAAAGTTTCATTTTGAAACAAGTATGCTACAATAAGCACTCCCCCCCCCATTGACGGGTGAATCAACTCCGGTTGATCCACCCGTCTTTTTCATTTACCATCCCAACATCTTAGAAACATCCCCACTCAAGTAACCCATCTGTTCACCCTCTGCAACATACAAAACAACTCCCTTGTTATCCGCGTGAAGAATAACACGGCCAACCTTGTATTCCAGGGGCCATGAGGGTTGTTGCGCCAACCGCACCTCCACCTCATCAGCATCATGCTGTTCAGCCATCCGCTCCAAAATTTCAATCAATTCTCTCAAATTCATTACACACCCCTTATAATAGGCCACCCACCTTAAAGGCGGGTGGCCTATCATCCTATTTCACTTCCCTTTTTACCAAACTCAAAATTTGAGCGATACCAGTAAAATAGGCATGTAAAATCACCGCATCCTCATCAAAAAATTCAGACTTGTCACCATCCACAAAAGCCACCGTCAAAGCTGCTTCGCCCTCATCCGTTGCCCACATCCATATGCGGGTAACATGGCTTATATTGATTATGTCATCACCTACCTGAATAAAATGGTTCATCAAAATCTCCTTTACTAAAGTTTATTACTCAATCGTGTATATATTTTACACAATCGAGTAAAATCTGTCAAGTGCCAAATTACCTAATTGAGTAAATTAACCGTTGACAAAAGGAGATTTATCGCTTAATCTAGTAATAAATTTTTACGAGGTTGAAAATGAGAAAACTACAGTTTCGCTTGAGGGAACTCATGGCACAACGCAGCCGCAAAACCGGAGAAAGCATCACCTACGAAACCATCCACCAGGTCACAGGCACCAGCACCAACACCCTGAGTAAAATGGCAAAAGGGAAGATGGAAAAAGTAGGTATAAACGTTATTGAACGATTATTAGATTACTTTGAATGCAGCGTGGCCGACTTAATCGTGTATGAAGAGTGATACAAATTATAATACATAATCAAAATAAGCCGTTGTGTATAACATACACAACGGCTTTTCTAATTCAGAAAACGGCCGTTTTTGGCCGTTTCTGCTTTCTAGCCCCCAGGCAAACTCTCGCAGGCAATCCCATCGCTGACGCTCCGCGCTCTGATCGCCGGTTTTCGTCGA
>CAZPEJ010000913.1:0-2016 GCA_964585465.1 uncultured Ardenticatenaceae bacterium | reverse complement strand
GGCCGAAAACCGCCTGCGCCTGCTGTTGCCCAAATCAGAAATGGGGCAAGGGGTTCACACTGCCCTGGCACAAATCGCTGCCGAAGAGTTAGAAGTGGCCTGGGAGCAACTGGACGTATTACACGCCAGCAGCAATTTGGAGATTGATACCAGTGGCACGGCGGGCAGCAACACGGTATCTTCCCTGTTTACCCCCTTACGCGAGGCGGCTGCCACCATGCGGCAGATGTTGCTGGTGGAGGCTGCGCGGCAGATGGGGCGAACAACGGCCGAATTAACCGCCGCCAATGGCACAATTTTTGTCACAAACGAGCCGTCAACCAGCCTCACTTATGGGCAAATTGTCCAGGGCAAAGGTGGGGAGTGGGAAGTGCCAGAAGAAACACCGACCCTTAAACCCATCCATACCTTCAAAGTGATTGGTCAACCCATGCCCCGTGTAGACCTGCCAGCCAAAATCCAGGGAACGGCCGTTTATGGATACGACGCACGTTTGCCAGGAATGCTCTATGGGGCCATTGCCCGCCCGCCCACGCTGGAAGGCAAACTGCTCAACGCCGCCCCCGGCACAGCTGCCGACCAGTCAGGAGTGGTTCAGGTGGTGATAGATGGAACATTTGCCGGGGTGGTGGCCCAATCACGCAACCAGGCCAGGGGAGGGGTGAGCAATCTGTCACTGGAGTGGGAACACGGCCGGGAGTGGCAGCAGGCAGAGATTGAGGCGTTAATTACCGTTGGAAAAGGGCGTGGGGTGGTTATTCAGCGCGAAGGAGAGGATTTTCCGGCTGACGCTGCCAACATATTGACGGCCGAATACCGTACCCCGCTAGCTGCCCATGCCCACTTGGAGCCGCAGGCCGCCCTGGCAGATGTGCAGGCAGAAAAAGCCACGATTTGGGTCTCTACCCAGTTCCCCTTTGCTGTGCGAACGGCCGTTGCCGAGGCGTTGGGTATGGCGGAAAACCAGGTAGAGGTGCATGTCACCTATCTAGGTGGTGGTTTTGGGCGCAAATATGGCTCCGATGTGGCGGTTGAAGCGGCTCGTCTTTCCCAGGCGGCGGGTAAACCGGTGCATGTAGGGTGGGACCGCACCGAAGAGATGCGATATGGTTATCTGCGCCCTCCTACCCATCACATATTACGCGGAGAAGTGCAAAACGGCCGAATCCACAGCCTGGAACACCAACAAACAAGTGGCAAGGTAGCTTTTGGTTTTGTCCCGCCGCTTTTTGAAACCATTCTGGGGGCTGATTTTGGTGCCTGGCGCGGGGCGCGAATTTCCTACAATATCCCCAACCGTCACACCATCGCCTGGCTTAACGACCTGCCCATGCGAACCGGGTGGTGGCGCGGGTTGGGGCTGCTGGCAAACACCTTTGCCCTGGAAAGTTTTGTAGATGAACTGGCGCACGCTGCCCAGATTGACCCGCTTGCCTTTCGCCTGGCCCATTTGCCCACTGGCCCGTTGGGAGAACGATACCGCCAGGTGTTGGAACGGGCAGCCGAGGCGGCCGGGTGGGGCCAGTCGTTACCGCCGGGTCGGGCTTTGGGGTTGGCTGTGTGTGAGGATGTTCAAACGGTGGTGGCTCAGGTGGCGGAAGTGGGGGTGGAAAACGGCCGTTTCCGTGTTTACAAAGTGACCTGTGCCATAGACCCCGGCCTGATCATTAACCCAGACGGGGTAAAAGCCCAAACGGAAGGAGCCATCGTCATGGGTCTCAGTTCCACCTTGTTGGAAGAAATCACTGTCAAAAATGGGATCATCGAAGCAAGCAACTTTGACCGTTACCCGTTGCTCACCATGCAAGATGCTCCGGCTATTGAGGTGATTCCTTTGAGCAGTGGCGACACCCCCTATGGCATGGGCGAACCCCCCATTGGCCCCATTGCGGCTGCTGTTGCCAATGGGCTGTTTACCCTGACGGGGCAACGGCTACGAAGGCTGCCATTGCAGTAGGCGCATAATAGACATTATCGGCATTAAGAGAAACCTATCTCATCTTGTCATGCTGAACG
>CAZPEJ010000912.1:0-2017 GCA_964585465.1 uncultured Ardenticatenaceae bacterium | reverse complement strand
GTCCCCCGTCATTCTGACCCGCCTGCGCACGCGAGATTCGATCACCCTGGGTTTGATGGCCCTCGCCGTGTTCTTTTGGTCTATAGGTTACGGCATTGAACTTGGAGCCATCAGTCTAGAAGACAAAGTTCTCGGCACCCGTATTTTATTAGCAGGGTATATATTTACGCCTTATCTCTGGTTTCTATTTGCGGTGGAATTTTCCCAAAAAGCGAGTCAACGGCCGATTTTTAACCCATACTGGCTGGGAATACTACCCCTTGTGGATCTTTGTGTGCTGTGGTTTGGCGGGTCGTATTCGCTCGGCCTGTTCAACCCGCGTCTTGAAGTGTGGCAGGGCATGAGTTTGGTGGTGTACGCCTATGGGCCATGGTGGGTTTGGGGGCATACGGCCGTAACTCTTGCCTTCACCCTGGCTGGAACAGGCATATTCCTCTACCACCTTAGATACAAATCTGGCTGGCAGCGCACGCAAAGTACCGCCTTGATTGCGGCCGCGCTCCTACCCATCCTGAGAATCGCCAGCAAATTTCTTTTTGAGCTCACAGTTGATCCCACCGCGATTACGTTTACGTTGACCATCGGCATTATCTTTTGGACAGTTTTTAGTAATCGCTTAGTCAACATCTCTCCCATTGCTCGTGAGTTGGTGGTGAACAGCCTGCGCGACGGCCTGATTGTGGTGGATTTGCAATCTCGCATCATTGAAGCCAATGCCGCCGCTTCCCGGATGATTGGTCTGAGCGGCCAACAGATGATGGGTAAGCCTCTGACCGAAGCTCTTCAACCCTGGCAACCCCTTCTGGAACGCTTTACAAATGCGTCCGAAATTCATGATGTCGTAGAAATTGGCACAGGACAGGCGGTACGCCAGGTAGGGGTACGCTCCAATCTATTGTATGACAACCACAAAAGACCGGTAGGGCGAGTCATTACTTTACTGGAAATGGACCCAAGTCGGCAGTGGCCCCAACCAACTTTTCACATCAAGGAACCCGCTGCCCAGGCAAATGTTGGCGACGATGAAGTTTCACCCGAATTATCCGCTGCCCTTCCTTTCTGGCGCATGCTCAAGGCATTTTTCACGCCGGCAGACGTTGACGTTGCTTCCCGCTTGCATTTTAGCCCCCGCTGGGCCCAAACCATCGAACGCATCTTTACCGTTATAGTCCGAGTGCTGGCGGTTTCAAGCACTTTGGCCTTCCTTGCTGCTTTGCCTACTTACCAAAAAACGGATACTGGTTTTCTTGTTCTCTTATTCCTCAGCGTCGTCATTCTTTGGTTGCTTGGGCTGGCACGCCAATTCGCTTATAGCTTGCGCATTTTGATCTTTTTCCTTGTCGTGTATGCGCTTACCGCCAGGGAACTATTGAATTATGGGTACTCTCCCGAAAGCTTTACGCTTTCCCTGACAATCATTGCCCTGGCAACCTTGCTGGCCGGAAAGCGCGGCGGTTTAATTTCCTTCATTGTGGTCTTCCTTACGCTGGTGGCACTGGGCGTACCAATTGGGGCTGGTTGGTACCAACCGCCGTTGGTTCCCCCAGGGGCGTTTACCCTGCCCGTTTCGCTCGCCAACTTCCTGCAAAGCATTGCCATCTTCTCGGTTTTGGCCGGTGGTTTGGCAATCGCCGTTTATGCTCTTTTGGATAACCTGAACCGTTCTCATCAAAAAGAAATCCAGGCACAGCACCTGCTGCAGCAGGAACGCGATTTGCTTGAGCAGCGTGTGGTGGATCGAACTAAGGATCTGGCGCAAGCTCGCGACGAGGCACTAGAGGCAAGTACGTTCAAAAGCCAATTGATCTCCAAGGTTAGTCATGAGCTGCGTACCCCGTTGGGAGGTGTACTTGGTTTTGCTGAACTTCTCCAGGAGGGTGCTTATGGTGAACTTAGTCCCAAACAGCGCAATGTGACGAGTAACATTCTCGCCAGTGCGGGTTATCTCAATATGATGATTAATGAGCCACCACCCGAACCGCCATTTCCCCCAACAGTCGAAGTCCCACCCGTTCCT
>CAZPEJ010000911.1:0-2026 GCA_964585465.1 uncultured Ardenticatenaceae bacterium | reverse complement strand
AAGGCATCGAAAGTGGGGTAGAGAAGGGTGTATAAACGGCCGTTTACCCACCGACTATATTGAGTCAGCTGCCCCAGGTGACTACACACCATACGGCCAAATTACCGAAAAACAATCCTCATCACTGTCATCTTCCAAAATAAATGCCACAAACTCCTCCATGCTCATACCCGTGCGACTTTCCAAATCGTTTTCTTCAACCAGGGAAGTATCTTCTGGTTTTAACTCGGGGCTTAACGGCCAAAGTCTGTAGGTGGCTTGCACATAACCAGCGGGGAGTTCAACAGCCGGATCGTACAACAACAAATCCACAGAATCCATATCAAACATATTCAAACACATGGTTCGTTCTCCATTGTTACCAACTAACAGAGGGGAGGAGTAAGACACAACAATCCCCAAAGAAGGGTAATAGAGGTTAAACAGGTAAGAAAAGTTATCGCCATCGGCAAAACCTTGAGGCAGTAAATAAATCAATTCTGGCCGCCCAAATACTTCAAATATGTTTTGAGTAGAATATTGTTCCCAATCTCTTACGAGACGTTCACTAATTTGGGTATATTCAGGAGTGCCAGGAGGGGAAGAGATACTTCTCTCTACATGTATATTCGCGACCTTTATAAACTCCTCTTGAGTAAGTAAATCAATGGTAAAACCAGCATAAATGTATTCTCCCATGTTGTTTCTATAGAAATGGTTAAAAAAACCGACCTTTTGTAGTTCACCCCATTGATCGGCTGAATCAATCCAGCCATTTTCATTAATAGTATTAAAAATCTGCCGGGCATCTACCACCGAATCTCCTGGTTCGATGCCCCACCAGCAGGGTAACTGACAGCCATTGTTGGAATCCATGATGGCCTCTACTTGTGCATCAATCATCTGCCACCTTTGTTGCATTTCTTCGGCTGTTAAGGTAGCTGTGGGTAAAGGTGTTTTGGTCACTGTAGGGGTTGCTGTTGGTTCAATAGCAGTTGGGGTTGTTATGGTTGTAGGTGTTAGTGATGCCGTTGGTGAAGCAGTAAGGGTCGTTGTTGGTTCACTGGTTGCCACTTTGGTTATTATTCGTGTGACATCTATAGTTACTACGGCAATTTCGGTTTCTTTTATGGAGGTCAGCGGTATGTTGGTTGGATTTGTTTCGCCTTGAGCCGTACAGGCGGCAAGCAGGATAAACCATGAAAGAAACCAGGCAAGCTTTAAAACGTGTTTAAGATCGTGTGTAAAGGTTGTTTTATTCATTGTTTGATACTGCCAGAGCAATCCAGTTGCTCATATGATTGTCCATGAAGTTGTATCTGGCTATGCCATAATTGTCTTGAGTAAAAGAATTGTAAGTATAATTGGAAAACATGTCAGCAAAATCCTCCGAGGCTGACTCTGAAGGGTTTTGGACATATGGAGATGTGTCGCTTTTGTATCCAAGATAGCCCCCTCGTGTATAATTGCCGAGCCAGCTAGTACTACTTGTAGCACCTGAAATAAGCTCATCACCTACCCAAACCCCTTCCTGGGCCAAATCAATCAGCCCTTGTCCATGTGAATAATCGGGTTCGGTTTGGTTGGGTGATAAGGCGTAATTAAAGGCATGGCCCAATTCATGAGCCACCCACATTTCTCCGGCACTTGCACTGGTAATCGCGGTTGTGTGATTGTAAATATTGATTAACCTCTTATTTTTTGCTTCCCCCATATTCCTGAGCGCAGAAGTCGTCCCTGTTTTATAGAAAGTCACACTGCCTCCATAAACAGCTAAAAATGCCTCTCTGGATGAAACAAACTGACCATCACTGGCTGCAAAAAGGGCTTGTGCCACCTGCATGGCCCCAGCCTGAACAATAGCCATTTCTACTTCTGTCCATACCATCCCTTCTGCACCACCAAAATTTACCAATGGAGTTGGTAGAATCAGTTCATGGGGTATGACATCATTACAATTATCATCTGCACCACATTCCTTATGTCCTGAAGGGTCAGTGAAGTTGATGGGGTTATTCCGTGTGTAGGAGTAGCGGTTGAAGGATTG
>CAZPEJ010000910.1:0-2033 GCA_964585465.1 uncultured Ardenticatenaceae bacterium | reverse complement strand
TGAATGAAAAACGGCCGAACGGGAAAGGATTCGGCCGTTTGGCGTTATTCAAAGCGCGTAAATCTGTGTATTCTATGGTGACTACCTTTGAATCTTATGTTATTTCGTAGTGTTTTCCCTTTTTTGACTATCTTTGTAATTGGTTTTCCAAAGACGTAAATACTCTTGATTTTGAATGTCTTTACAAATCAAGTTTAATCTCAAGATATTGTATATCATGGCTTTTACGATGAATGTAGATTTATCATCTTTAGGCAAAGTTAAAGTTTGGGACTCAAAAGCCATTACCGATGCTTCTTTTGGAATCTTTCCTATCATAGCTATCAAATGAGCCCAATTTGGTTCAACGCTTGAGGGTTTCGTTTCCTGTTCCCAAAGTGGACTTAAATTAGATATCCAGGTTCTGACTAAGGGACTCCACCGAGAAAACCATTTTAAGGTATCATCAGGAACGTTAGAGAGAGTAAGGGCTAAACTCCCACAAGCCTCATACATATTTAGACACTCTAGGACATCGTGTAAAACCTTTCCGAATAGATACTGACCAACAGAAGTAAACCGGTAAAGAGTTGTATTGACTACTTCAGGGTGATTGAGAAAACTTTCCCATTTCATGTGAATTCACCTTCTTGAAGATTGACCTTTAAAACAAGACTGATCTCATAATAAGGAACAATCTTATCTGATTCTTTTTCCCCGCCAATCAAAAAACTCTGGAAATGTGTCTGGCTGATTAAGAGGAAACCCGAAATCCGCATAAATGACTCCTATTTTCGGTCCAAAAAGCCAAATGATCTTCGAGTTGCTCATATGGGGTAAGTTTGGGTCCTGTCCCATAGGCCACTCATTCAAATCAACATTGAATTCAACAAAGCCCCCTCTCCCGTTTAATGGGCGGAGAAACGCCTGGGTTGTTGCCTGGATCGCGCTTTCCTCATAGGGAGTGATTATTGGATATTCTACCCATATAGCCGGGCCAAGCGGTTCATTAAGTTTGATAACCATATCATTCATTATTGAATCTATGAATGGGCTATAGTGACGTACTCTCACAATATTACGCGGTTCATCATCCGGATCAGGGAGGTAGCGTGGTTCTTTCCGGGTTTGTGGCTCAGGTTGCGGCTGTGGTAGAGGTACAGTAACCGGATCTGGCGCTGGTTGAGCGTTGGGGCCAAAAAGTTCTTTGGCTAAATCATCACCTGAGACCGGTCGGGTTCGTGGCGGAGCAGGTGGGGCTTGCGGTGGAGTATCTACTTCTGGCAAGCACTTTTTCAAGAGGCTTTCGATAATCGTCCAAGCCGTTCGAAGAAACATAGGAGTCAATGCGGGTCTGCCTAGCGCGGGCGCGATAACTAAATCGTAAACAGCCACACCCGCCCCTACACCAATCCCAACAGCCGTCCACATAGGCAGAGTAACGGTGGTAGCAAGTGTGCCAAAAACCTCAGACAAGCAATAAGACATGGTGAGGGTATCCACACACTTCCCAGTAAGATCCGTCAAATTGACAGGGTTATTATGAGCATAGATGTAGGGGTGTTGAGAAGAAGGAAAAGCAAGAATGCCACTAAATGGGTCACGAGACAGGAAAATCTTGAGCGAAGGGCTGTAATAACGCGCTCGCAAGTACATCAGGTTTGTTACGCTGTCTTGCTGTTCACCTGTAAAGCCATACACTGTGCCGTTGCTGTCCGTTTGAGCAATCACCATACCAAAGGGTTCGTAGGTGGTGAGGGTCTCTATGGCACTGCCCACCATCTGGGTGCGGACGCTGCCCAGGCCATCGGGGAGCAGGATGCGGGTTTCGGTGCCGGTTTGCTGGCTGATGAGGTCGAGGCCGAAGAGGTGGTGGGTTTGGCTGCTGCCGTCGTCGGCTACCAAGACCTGGGAAAGGCCAAGGATGTCGTTGGTGTAGGTGGTGGTGAGCGGGGTGCCGGTGGTGAGGTCTACCTGTTGCAGCCGGTTGTTTGTGCCATCGTAGTGGTAGGTTGCCAGCAGTTCGTAGGTCTGGGGGTAACCAGTGGCACGGG
>CAZPEJ010000909.1:0-2034 GCA_964585465.1 uncultured Ardenticatenaceae bacterium | reverse complement strand
CATCTAGGCTGTCCAGGATAGTTTTTCAATTCCCGTGCTCAGAAGGTTCTAGTGAATGAGTTTGCAGCCAGTCACGCAAGGCAGCATCCATACGGGTTTGCCAACCTGTTCCTGTGGCTCTAAATTGTTCCACTATGTCACGAGACAAGCGGATAGTGATTCGCTCTTTTGTGACCTCGGCACGAGGACGGCCGATACGTATTAGCGGTTGTATTTGTGCCCACTCTTTATCGGTTAGAAAGGGGGCATCAGGGTCGGCTAGGGCAGCACTGGTGAGGGTTTTATCTTCTTCTGGTGAAGGAAGAATCGTTCCTGCTTTAAGTTTCGGCATATCGTTTGACCTCTCTCAAATTAGCCTTTCGCAGGCTAATAATACGACAATAACTTTCACGTTCAACAAATACAATTACGTACAATCGTTGACCAATATAACCAATACCAATCATACGGTTCTCCCCATACTCATAACGGGTGTCGGGCCATGTGACGGCCGTTTCCCATTCAAAACTATTTGCGTCGGCCAATGACACGCCATGTTTTTGCTGATTGGCACTATCCTTCGCCGGATCAAACGTCATCTCCATTCCATTTATTGTATGCACAAAAATAGAATAATCCAAATGATAAGATGTTTTAACGTTTGGCGATTTGGGCAAAGCGTTAAAACATCACATGTCTCCAAAAAGGCTAACTCGATGCAAAGTGGGCTTCTATTTTAGAACGGCAGGAAGGACCAGTTTGTGTTTGACGATAGTCAATAGTTTTGTTTCTTCGTCCCAGATAAATGAAACCCAGCCATCTTGTTCAAGGGAAAATGGTATGTTTGGGCCATCAATAACACCCCCTAAACCGTAGTTTTCTGCCCAACTCCCATCAAGGGCAACTTTACATTCGTAATTACCGGCCGGCAGTTGAAATGGCCCACTTGTCCATTGATTATTGCCGACCTCAGTCATCGCAGTAATCGAACAATCCGGTAACCACTGCTGGACACACCCCAGTACAGTTTGATAATCGCCTGGGACGTTTACCATTCCCTGAGCAGGTACCATATACATTTCATGAACACCAACAGGGCCGTTGTCAAACCAGCCACCGATGGTATAGATGTTACCGTCAACAACTTCGGCCGTTAATCCCCATCGCTGTGTAGGAACGGCCGTCATGGTTGCCCAGCTATCTGTAGCCGGGTCATATCGCTCATTCGCGCCGCTAACAACATAGATTCTGTTTTGAATGGCAACAGCAGCAATACCCCCGCGCGGGCTGGGCATAGGTGCACCCACACTCCAGCTATCAGCGACAGGATCGTATATTTCCACCACATTTAGCTCTGGGCCGTTTTCACCCCCAATCGCATAAATTTTCCCATTGACTGTCGCAACTGCCAGGTGAACGCGGGCCGTGGGCATGGGCGAACGAGGTGTCCATACATTCGTTTGTGGGTCGTACATCATGACACTATTTGTTGTATTACCATCCCAGCCGCCAAATGTGTAGATTTTTCCATCCACAACCGTTGCTTTTAATCCGCTGTTGCCAACTGGCAGCGGTGTGCCCGGAATCCAAAGGTCTGTGAGTGGATCATAGATTTCTACGGCGGTCGTATTGGAAACTAAAGACCAACCCCCAATGGCGTAGATTTTGTTATCCAGGGTGACGGCCGCAAGATTGGTACGTGGTACATTCATGCTAGTTTTGGTTATCCAACTATCAGTTGTAGGGTAGTAGGCTTCGACAACGGCCGTACTTGAATATCCCCATCCCCCCATCACATAGATTACACCATCCACAACAGCGGAGGCTACGTTTCCCCGTGCGGTGGGCATAACAGCCCTTGTGTCCCAGGGGTTGGAGGCAGGAGCGGCACTGGCTACTGTATTGAGCCGGGTCAAAAGAGCAGCCGCTAGAGTGATCGCCAATAATAGAGCGGTCATTAAGATGACACTTCGTTTGATAGTTACTTGTTTGAACATCATACTTGAGTTTAGAGCCGCAGTGCGTCAAGGGAGGCAATTCCTCTCGATAAACAGG